>JADLDD010000038.1 GCA_020846855.1 Acidimicrobiia bacterium
CCGGCGGAGTGGTCCCCGGCGGAGTGGTCACCGGCGGGGAGGCATCACCCGAGCAGGCCGGGCCCGATGCCCGGGTGCAGAAGGCCTCGAAGGCGGGCTTGGGCGACCCGTCGTGACGGAGCAGCCCCATGCTCTCCTGCCAGTCGGCCGGGTCGGTGCCGCCGTCCTGGAGCTCATACCAGAACAGCGGCCCGGTGAACGAGGCGAAGTCGGCGACCCCGGCCGACCCGTCCATCCGCCGGAAGGAGACGTCGCCCTTCCAGCCCGTGTAGTACTCGCCGAGCAGGCTCTTCTGGCGGGAGTCCGAGACCCCCTTGCCGGGCGCGGTGCCGGTCGCCGCGCCCGACTCGGTGCCCCAGATCTTCTTGGCGCCGTCGCCGTGGGCGACCATCATCTCGTGGAGGAAGAACGTCTGGGTGAACGCGTTCAAGGGGTGCCCGTCGAGTGGGTGGGCGCTACCGCCGAACGAGTAGGGGTGGTGGCCCAGGGCGTCGAAGCTGCCCCGGCCCCCGTGGGCGTAGATGCCGGCGAGGAAGTCGAGCGGGGAGATCCAGCTCCCGTCGGCTTCGGTCGACGCGGGTGACAGGCCCGCCGCCACCACCGTGGCCCCGGGGTCCGCCTGCTTGATCGAGGTGTAAGCCGCCTTCAACAGGTCCGTGTAGACGGCGACGTTCGGCTTCGGGGCCCAGTAGTAGTGGTTGTTGGGCTCGTTCCAGATCTGCCAGACCCTCACGCCCTGCGGTCCATACCGGGCGGCGGCCCGCCCCGCGAAGGCGGCGAAGGTCGCCGGATCGGCCGGCGGGCACTTGGTGCAGCCCGTGGGCCGCGCCCAAGTGGGGGCGTACGCGATGACGCCGAAGACGTCGAGCCCGCGCTCGCGGGCCATCCGCACCGTGCGGTCCAACCCGCCCGCACCGTGGTTGTCCCATTGGAACTCGCCGCGGCGATGTTCGATCGACGGCCAGTCCACCGGGATCGACACCCAGGTCGCACCGGCCGCCACGATCGCGTCGAGGTCCCGCGTGAGCTCCTCGGTCGTCGCCCAGGTCGAGAAGTGCCCGAGCACGACCCCCATCCCCTTGGCGGCGGTGGTGGGAGAGTCCGGAACCCGTCCACCGGCCTGGGGCTGCCACCCCGGTCCGAGGACGGTGCACCCCGAGACCACGAGGGCCAGGGTCGTCAGGACGACGGGCATCGTGCGGCGGGCGCGAGAGAACATCCGTGTTCACTCCGTGGTCGGGACGACCTGTCGCGGGCAAGGATCCGGTACAGGTATCGGCACCGGCCCCCGCGACCTTGAGCGGCGGGTCCGGCGACCCCGACCTCGGGCTGCGGGTACGGCGCGGCTACGGCGCGCCGGCTACGGCACCCGCTCCCGGCGGCGGAGGGCCCTCAGGGCCGACTCGCCGGCCGCGTCATCCGCCGCGGGTGATGATGTAGGCGCCCCGGCTGCGAGCGATCCCGGTGAAGGACCGGGAGCTCGGCGCGATCGGCGGCATGGCCACCCGCGCCGCGTCGCCGCGGGGGTGCACACCGCCGTAGGCGTCGAGGACCACGAGCCCGTTTCCGCTCGGGGTGACCTGCAGGTCGCGGGCGACGTCCCGACCCCGCCACGACGGCGGACTCAGGCGGGCGAGGGAGCGGCTCCCGCTCGCCGCGTGCACCCCACCCCATCCGTCGAGCACGTACGCCCCGCCGCTCGGCGGGAGCACGATCGAGCGGGCGATGTCCCAGCCGCGCCAGTACGGGAGACCACGAAGCCCCGCGACGCTCCCCACCGACCGCACCCCACCGAACCCGTCGAGGACGGCGTAGCCACGACCGTCGGGGGCGATGGCGATCGAGCGGGCGATGTCCCAGCCGCGCCAGTAGCCGGTCGACCCGGTCGGCAGGTTCCGCGCGCTCCCGAACCGGTGCACGCCGCCGAAGCCGTCGAGGACCACGTACCCGGCGCCGTCGGGCATCACGGCGAGGGCACGGGCGATGTCGAAACCGAAGCGGGGCGACCCGAAGCCGGGGGCGCCGGCGTAGGCGCGGACCGTGCCCGTCGGTTCGAGCACGTAGTACCCACCCGTGACCGGGTTCGCCGCCGCGGCGCGGCCCCGGCCGGCGTACTGGACCGTCAGGCGGCTCCCGGGTGAACCGACCGGGGCCGCCGCGGCCGCCTCCGTACCGGAGTCCGGGTCCCCCGCGCGGCACCCCGGCCCCGAGGCGCGCCGGCAGAAGGCCACGTACGACGGCTTCGGCGAGCCGTCGTGGCGGAGCAGCCCGAAGTTCTGCTCGCGGTCGCTCGGATCGGTTCCCTGGTCGCGGGCCTGGTACCAGAAGGCCGGGCCGGTGAAGGCACCGAAGTCCCTGGCGGCGCGACGGTGGTCGGGGTAGCGGAAGTTGACCCACCCGTCCCAGCCGTCGAGGAACTCGTTGAGGATGCGGACCTGCATGGCCTCGCTCACCGAGTCACCGGGCGCCGTCCCCGTCGGCGCGCCCACCTCGGTGGCCCAGATCTTCTTGCGGCCGTCGCCCACGAACGCCATCACGTCGTGGAGGAAGGCCGTCTGCACGAAGCCGTTCAGCGGGTGCCCGTTCAGGGGAAAGGATCCGTCGTTGAACGCGTAGGGGTGGTGCGCGAGCGCGTCGAAATGCCCGCCACCACCGCTCAGGTAGATGCGGGTGAGGAAGTCGGACGGCGACATGTGGGAGCGCGACGACTGGGACCCTCCCGGGGAGAGCCCACCGGCGAGCACGGTCGCCGAGGGATCGGCGGCCTTGATCTGCCGGTAGGCGGCCACCAGCAGGTTCGTGTAGGCGCGCGGGTCGGGGCGGGGCTTCCAGAACCCCGAGTTGTTGGGCTCGTTCCAGATCTGCCAGTGGTGCACACCCTGGGGGGCGTAGCGCTCGACCACCCGGCGGGCGAAGCGCGCGTAGGTCTGCGGGTCGGCCGGCGGGCACTTGTCGCTCTGGGTGCAGGCGGCCGGTCGGGCCCACTCCGGCGTGTAGACGATCAGGCCGAGGACCTCCAGGCCCCGCTCGCGCGCCATTCGCACGGCGCGGTCCACGCCCCCCACCCCACCCTGGTCCCAGGAGAAGACGCCGGGCCGCGCCTCGATCGACGGCCAGTCGAAGTCGATCGTCACCCACCGGGCGCCGGCCGCGACGATGGCGTCGAGGTCGGCGCGGATCTCGGCCTCCGGAGCCCACGCGGAGAAGTGACCGAGGACGACTCCCATCCTCTCGGAGAGCGGCGACGGCACCGGGGCGCCGGTGGAGGCCGGCGGACCGGACGGCGCCGACCCCTCCGAACCCGCGCCGAACGCGGTGGGGACCACACCGAGGTCACAGGCCGTGGCGCCGACCAGCAGCGCGGCGACGACCACCGCGAGGCGCGCCGACCGTAGGTATCGCGACATCCGTGTTCGCTCCGTACCGGGGGATGGATCCTTTGCACCATCCCTATCGGCACGGGCCGAACCGGCCTTTACGGCTCCTCGGTCAGGCCTCCGGGGCGTCGCGCTCGATGCGGTGCGTCAGGTGGTCGCGGACCGCGGTGGTGACCGTCCGCATGAGGATCACCACGTCGAACCACAGGCTCCAGTGCTCGATGTACTGGTTGTCGAACCGGGCGCGCTCCTCGATCGAGCAGTGGGCCCTCATGCCGTTGACCTGGGCCCAGCCGGTAAGGCCGGCCGGGAACCGGTGACGGTCGTAGTAGCCGTCGACGTCGCGCGTGAACTCGTCGACGAAGGTGCGGATCTCGGGCCGGGGCCCGACCAGCGACATGTCGCCCCGGAGCACGTTCCAGAGCTGGGGCAGCTCGTCGAGGCTGGAGCGGCGCAGCCACCGCCCGACCGCGAACGTGTCTTCGCCGACCGCCGCGTTCCAGCGCTCGGGGACGTGGTTGGCGGGCATCGTGCGGAACTTCAGGATCGTGAACTCGCCCCCGTAGCGGCCGACACGGTGCTGGCGGAAGAGGATCGGCCCCGGGCTGCTGACCTTGATCGCCAGCGCGATCAGAATCATCAGCGGAGCCGCCAGCAGGAGCCCCAGGCCGGAGACGACGATGTCGAGACCGCGCTTCAGGCGCCAGCTCGCCCGGTGCACCGCCAGCGGGCGCAGGCGACGGATCGGCACCCCCCAGATCCGGTCCGACGACGGTGAGAACCCGCCGAGGCCGACGTCGAAGAAGCGCGGCACGATGAAGACGTCGACGCCGTCGAGGGAGGCCGCGCGCAGGACGCTGACCATCTCCTTCTCGGTGGAGGCTCCGAACGCGACGACGACCCGGCGCACGCCGCGGGCCACGAGGATCGGGCAGAGCTCGGCCGCGTCGCCGAGGCGCGGCACGTCGAGTTCGGACGCCGGGTCGCCCAGGTCGAACAGGTCGACCGGATCGGCGGCGCCGGCCCAGCGGGGCCTGGTGGCGTCGACGTAGCCGATCGGGTCGAGCCCGTACTCCGGGTGCTCGCGCAGGCGGCGGGCGATCTCCGCCGCCACCACCCCTCCACCCACCAGCACCGTGGGTTCGCAGAGACGGCCCCGGCGCCGCGCGGAGCGGATGACCGCGTAGGACGTGCCCCTCCCCAGCACCAGCAGGGCGGTAGCGGTGAGCGCGGGGACGTACGCGGCTCCGACACCCGAGTCGAGGTCGACGAACGGCAGGACCGCCAGGAGAGCGCAGCCGACCCTCACCGCGATCCCCGGCGCCTCCTCCAGCGCGCTCAGGCTGACCCGCAGGCGGTACGAGCCCGACACCGCCAGGACCACGACCACCGCGATGCTGAACACGTGAGGTGGCGACATGCTGCTGCGGGCGGTGAGCGCCGTGAGCGCCAGCACCAGCACGTCGAAGGCCACGACGAGGGAGCGGGGCCCGGTCTCGGCGTTGCGGGCTGCTACCCGGGCGCGCTGCGCCACGGGATGCGATCGCGCGTCAGTCGACACCAACGACGTGGTGGAGGTCGACATCCTCAAGCCCCCATGCTCATGTCGCCGGGCGACCCACTCGGACGCCCCCCGTGGCCGTCCCACCCTGCGTCGAAGGCGTACGCCACCCTCCGTGGACGTTCGTCGCCCGGAGATATGACGCTGGGCGCCGTCCCCCGGGCCTTACGCATCGACCTTCTGCACACTAGTGAGTAACGGGACTCGCCACAAGGAGTGATCCGGGGGGTCAGGTCTGCTCCCGGGCCTCGGTGAGCACGTCGACCAGGTCGGCGGTGGTGCGGCGGGCGTCGAAGCGGTCCTCCAGACGCTGGCGACCCGCCCGTCCCATGTCGTCGGCCCGGGCGGGGTCGCCGACGAGCTCGTCGAGGGCGGCGAGGAGGGCGTCGTCGTCGGCGTCGACCAGCAGGCCGGTCTCCCCGTCGACCACCATCTCGGGCACCCCGCCGTGGCGCACGGCGACCACCGGTACACCGGCGTGCATCGCCTCCAGCACGGAGTACGGGGAGCAGTCGATCTCGCTCGGGAACGCGAACACCGAGGTTCGGGCCAGGACCTGGGCGAGGCGTGGATCACCGGTCACGAAGTCGTTGTAGACCCTGACCCCCGGTTCGGGGAGGATCTGCTCACGCGTCACGAGGTTGAGGGTGCAGCGACCGCGCAGGCCCTTCCGGAACGCCCGGAGCAGCCGGTGGCCGCCCTTGCGCTCGAGGGACATGCCGACGAAGGTGATCTCGGGCCGGGCCGGGTCGGCGACGCGCCGGGGGGCGGGGTCGACCGTGACCCCGAAGGGGATGACCCTCAGCTTCGCGGCCGGGACGCCGTAATCGTCCCGGAGCGAGGCGGCCACCCAGTCCGACTGCCCGACCACCCTGGTGGCGGCGGCGTAGACCGGGTCCTCGAACTTCCGGCTGAGCCGAACCCTGAGATCGGTGCCCGTCGAGGCCCGTCGGTACGGCAGGATCGTCGCGCCCAGCAGGTTCGTGCAGTCGGTGGACACGACGGAACGACCCCGGGCGAGCAGCTGCGACAGCCCCATGACGGCGCTCTGCGTGTAGTAGTGGACCACGTCGTACTCGTGGCCGCGGGATCCGAGCAGCGTCCTCGTGTGCGCGCTCTGCGCGAGCTTGTACCGCAGGGGCTGCAGGTCGAGGTCCGCCCCGGCCAGGAACGGGACGGGAGCCGCGGCCAACCGCCGGAGCAGGCGGGGAGCCGGGACGTCGAGGTAGTCGGCGTGGACTTCGGGATGGCGCGCCAGGGCGCGCCTCAGATGTAGGTGCATGGCGGCGTGCCCGCCGAGGTTCTCGTTGACGAACAGAACCCTCAGCGCGCGCGCCGCCACCCCTCGGCTACCGGCTGCGGACCGGTGGCTCAGGCGTGCTGCCGGCGGCGGGACCGGGCGACCATCACACCACCCACGGCCGCCGCACCGGTGCCGATCGCGACGAGGCCGGCGATGTCGCCGCCGGTGAACGCCAGGCTGCCCGAGCGGACCTCGGTCGCACCGGCCACCTCGATCGGGCTCCTCGGCTCCGTCTGGGGGTTGACCTGGGCCGGCGGGGTACCGCAGTTCGGGTAGCACTCGTTGACCGCGACCGCAGCGCCGGCGGGCGCCAGCGTGCCGGCCACGATCCCGGCCGCGGCGAGCAGACGGGCACCCCGCCTCAAGGTGGTCGAGCGCTGCTTCATCGTTGCCTCCCTGGCTTCCCGGCAGACTCCACTACGTTGACCACGCAGTGTAGTCGCCTGGGGCGGGCAGTGCAAGAGGGACCCGAGCCGGCCCGCGCACGGGGCGATCACCATCGCAGGTCGCGGGGTGCGCCGTCGTTCCACGTCTCCGGGCCGTGGTGCCAGACGATCCCGGGGATCCGCGCCGAGGGTTCGACCCGGATCGAGTCGACTCCTTCCGGCAGGTCGAACCGGATCACGACCTCGGCCCGGGCGCCGGCGGTGAGGCGGACATCCCTTGCGATGACTGCGGTCTCGCCGTCGCGCCCTGCCACCGTCGCCGCGCCCCCGGCGCCGAAGCGGACGCGGCGCGCCGTGCCGGGGACGTTCACCGAGAGGATCCCGCCGTACTCCCGCGCCGCCAGGCCGAGGCCGGGGTAGGGACCGACCACGTATCCGGGCAGCCCTTCCGGGGTTGTGTTGGAGAGCCGCAAGGTCAGCGTAACGGCCGTACCATCTTGCGCGCGCTGCGTGGTTACGGTCGCGTCGACGGCCAGGAACTGGTCGAGCTTGGTCCCGTTCCGGTTGAGCACCGAGACGAGGAGCGAGCCGCGGGTCAGGCGCCCCGCCACCCCGGAGGCCACCCAGGCCCTCTGCTGGCCGGGGTGCGACGACCAGGCCAGCACGTGGCGGCCACGGGCGGCGGTCCGCAACCGGTCGAGCAGGTCGGACACCCCCCATCCCCGCTCGTCGAGCGCCTGGATCGCGGCCCGGGCCGTGGCGCTGAGACGCTCCCGCCGCTCCGCCTGCGCGGGGGACGTGGGGTTGAACTCCCGGTACTGATCGAGGAGGACCTGCTGCACGACGTTGCCCTCGCCGATCTCCCGGCCGTCGACCGTGACCGGTCCCGTGACCGCGAGCAGTGACCGGAGGGCGACGGGGTCGAGCACTATCACCCCGTCGACCTCGTCGCCGGTCCGGGCCTTCCACATCGCGGTGGCCAGGGGGCCGGTGGTGTCGAAGCGGGGCGACATGGCCAGGTTGCGCCAGTCCTGGCTCGGATAGGTCCAGCCCCACAGGGCGGCGAGGTCACCCGTGACCGGGACCGCCCCCCGGGGGAGGGCCAGACCGGTGGTGGAGGTCATGGCACCGAGGTGGAACCGCCCCTCGCGGAAGGTCAGCACGCCGGCGCTGAGCAACATGCCGGACCCGGCCCGCATCTCGCCGTTGTTGGCGGCCAGGACCAGGTACCGCGACGGGCCCTCCACCAGCTCGCTGACCCCCCGCCCCGCGTAGTAGGCGTCGGCGAGACCCCGCTGCAGCGCGCCGAGCTGCTCCGCGAAGTCGTCGCGGGCCCGGGCGAGGGGACCGAGGAGGGCCTGGCTCGGCCCGAGGTCGATGCCCCCGACGTCGAGGCGGGCCCGGCGGGCGATGGCGGTCAGGTCGCGGAGCATCCGGACCCGCGCCGGGCCCGGTTCGGGCCGCCGGACGAGGAGCTCCTGAGACGCGGTCATGGCGTCGACCCCCGCGCCGACGACCCGCTCGGCCGACGACGCGAGCGCGTCGATGGACCGGACCTGACGCCCGATCACCGGGAGGATCCGCAGCGGCGCCACGAACGGGGAGCGGACGTGGTCGTGGGCACGGGCGAAGTGAGCGTGCGACCTGCGCAACGCGGGCAGGCGGGTGCCCCGCATGATGTCGGTCGGCGACAGGTCGGCCCGGACCTGCTTCAGCCCGTCGATCCCGGCCGCCGCTTCGCTCCGGGCCCGGGCGAGCGAGACGCCCGCGAGCGCGAGCCAGGCGAGCGCCGCCACGACGAGCACCGACCACACCAGGAGCCGCCGGCGGCGCCCGGTCCTGCCGGGCGGGGCCCCGGCGGGACGTCGGGAGGGGTCGGGCGGCGACGCGCCGGATGCCCCACCCGCGGATCCGCCGGCGGTGGCGGCGGCCGCGGGCCCGATCGGGCCGCCGAGAGCGTCGAACGTCGCGTCGCCGGGGTCGCCGGGGTCGCCGGGGTCGGCGGGGTCGGCGGAGTCGCCGGGGTCGGCGGGGTCGCCAGGCATGGCGGGCCATGGTACGTCGGCGATCGCCGTACCCGGCGCGACCGGGACTTACGCTCGTCGACCGATGCCGGGCGACGACGATCCCCTTCCGAAGGTCACGCTGTCGATGCTCCGGGATCCACGGCGGGGATGCTCCTGGCGCCTGTCACGCACCTATGCCGGCGCGACGGGCAACCGGGGGGGCACCGGCCGATGGGTCGTCCGCGACCGGCTCGAGGAGGCGATCCGGCACGCGCACGCCACCGGGGGCGACCCACGGTCGCGGCTGCGCACCGTCGACGACGACTCCCTCGGCGTGGAGGAGCGAGCCGTCCTTGCCGCCGCCCTCGCCTGGTACGCGGAGCTCTTCCCCGACGCGGTCGAGATCCTCCCCGCCGCGGGTTGGGAGCAGGCCTTCGAGGAACCGGGCGTCCGGCTGGCCGGGCCGGCACCGCTGGTCGTGCGCCCGGCTGGAAGCGCGACCCCGGGGGGCGGCGCCTACGGAGGCGGAGCCACCGGTTCGGGCCCGACGGGCGAGCCGGTGGAGATCCGGATGCTCCGCCTGGGCGAGGCACCCCCGGCTCCGCCGATCGCGGCCACGCCCGACGTCCGGACCGCGATCCTGCTGCTCGACGCGCCCGTGCCCGATCGCCTCGTGGTGAGCATCGCCGACCTGCTCCACGGCCGCCGGGCGAGGGAGGACCTCAGGGGTCCGGCGGCCCGGCTCGAGGCCGAGGCCTGGCTCACGAGCGCCGTCGAGGAGCTCCGGTCCCGCATCGCCGACCCGCGGCCCCGCACCGGCGTCGAGTGCGGCTGGTGCCCTCACGTCGCCGGATGCCCCGCCCACCGCGACCGCCTCGACCCGGCCGCGGCCTCCCCGACCTGATGGCCGCGCTCCGACCCCCCGACATCCTCTCGCTCAGCGCCAGCAGCCTCGAGACGTGGCGGCGGTGCCGGCGCGCCTACCGCAACCAGGTGCTGCTGTCGCTGCCCGCCAGCGACGAGTCGGCACCGCCGGAGCTGGGCAACGCCGTCCACGCGATCCTGCGCCTGATCCACGAGACCGGGTCGTGCCACGACGCCGATCACGTCCGCGGGGTCCTCGACGGCCACGCCCTGAGCGGCGAGGGAGCAGTGCTGGCGTGCGTCGAGCGCCACGCGCGTCGCTGCCCGCACCCCGTGGACGGGGGGTGGCACGAGGTCGAGCTGGCCCGCTTCCACCGGCGCCCCGGGCCGATGTTCATGGTGGTCGGTCGCCTCGACGCGGTGTGGATCCACGACGGCCTCCTCGACGTGCGCGACTACAAGACCGGCTCGTACCCCGGCACCCGGGTCGGCGACGACCCGAGGGCCCGGCTGCAGGCCTGGCTGGTGGCCGACCGGGCCCGCCGCCGCGGCCTGCGGGTACGGGTGCGCTACGAGCACCTGGCCCCCGGCGTCGACGAGGACCCGGAACCGCTCGAACCCGACGACGACGACCTGGCCGCCATCGGCGAGGAGCTGCGCGCGACGGTGGCGGCGATCCGCTCCGAGACGGCGTGGGAGGGGGTGGCCGACCCGGCGGTGTGCGGGTGGTGCCGGTACCGGTCGATCTGCCCGGACCGCGCCGGGCCCGCTCCGGCGGAGCCGAGCTGGGCGCCTCCCCCGCACCCGCGGGCCTAGAGTCCCCCGCCGTGATCGATCCCCTGACGCCCGTCATCGTGGGGGTCGGGCAGGCCTCCCAACGCCCGCCCGACCCGGCCGACGCCGCGGAGCCCGCCGACCTGCTCGCCGAGGCGGTGCGCACCGCCGAGGCCGACGCCGGGGCCCGCCTCCCCCTCGCGGCTCGGGCGTCGGTCGTCGCCGTCTGCGACATCCTGTCGTGGCGGTACCACGACCCGGGCGCGGTGCTGGCGCGAGAGGTCGGGGCCGAGCCGCGCCTGACCGTGACCAGCACCGTGGGCGGGAACTCCCCTCAGATGCTCGTCGGCCGGTCGGCGACCTCCATCGCCCGCGGCGAGGCCGACGTGGTGTTGGTGGGCGGCGTCGAGTGCATGTACTCGCGCCTGCGGGCGCGCTCCGGTGAACGCCGCTGGCTCGAGTGGTCGCAGCCCGACGACCCGCCCTGCCCCGAGGTCTGGGGCGACGACCGCGTGGGGAGCAACGAGTACGAGACGGTCCACGGGATCGCGGCGCCCACGCTCGTCTACCCCCTCTTCGAGACGGCGCTGCGGACCGCCCACGGGTGGTCCGTCGACGAGCACCGCCGCCAGGTGGCCGACCTCTGGTCGGGGTTCGCTCGCGTCGCGGCGGGCAACCCGCACGCGTGGTCGCGTGAGCCCTGGACCGCCGACCAGATCCGGGAACCCACGCCCGACAACCGGATGGTCACGTTCCCGTACACCAAGCGGATGTGCGCCAACCTGAACGTCGACCAGGCCGCGGCCCTCGTGATGTGCTCGTACGGCACCGCCGTGGCGGCCGGTGTCGCTCCGGACCGGCTCGTGTTCCCCATCGGGGCCGCCGACGTCCACGACCACTTCTACATCACCGAACGCGACTCACTGGCGAGGGCCCCCGGCATCGGCGTGGCGGGGCGGGCCGCGCTCGCCGCCGCGGGTCGGACGCTCGACGACGTCGCCCGCTTCGACCTCTACTCGTGCTTCCCCTCCGCGGTCCGGATGGCGATGGACGCCCTGGGTCTGCAAGGGCCCGCGGGCGGCGACGCGCGGCCCCTGACCGTAACCGGTGGCCTCGCCTTCGCCGGCGGGCCGGGTAGCAACTACCCGACCCACTCGATCGCGGCGATGGTCGACGCGTGCCGGGCCGATCCGGGCTCCACCGGCCTGATCACGGCGCTCGGGTGGTACGCCACGAAGCACTCGGTGGGCGTGTACTCCGCCACCCCGTCGCCGAACGGGTTCCGCGCCGCCGACCCGGCCGCCCTCCAGGCCGAGGTCGACCGCGGGCCCCGGCGCGAGCCGGCCGGGCCGGTGTCGGGGCCGGTCGAGGTGGAGGCCACCGCGGTCGTGGTGGAGCGCGACGGCACCCCGAGCCTCGCGGTGCTCGCCGGCCTCGACGCCGGCGGCCGCCGGGCGCTCGCCGTATCGCGTGACCCGGACCTGGGCACCGCGATGACGGTCGAGGCGTGGGAGGGCCGGACCGTGAGGCTGACCACCGACGGGACCTTCAACACCTTCGACGCCCCACCCGACGCCGCCTGACGACCCGGCCGGGGAGCGGACCGCCGACTACCGTCGCCGCACCGGATCGAGGGGGAGCGGCGAGATGCACAGCGAGACCGGCGCCGGGAGCACGGCGGGCCGGGGCCGGATCATGAGGTGGGGCGCGACGCTGCGCTGCCCCCGGTGCGGGCAGGGTGGCCTCTTCGAGCGCTACTTCACCCTGAAGGCCGACTGCCCGCGATGCGGGCTGCACTTCGAGAGGGAGCCCGGCTACTTCGCCGGGGCGTTGGCGATCAACATCGCGATCGTGGGCGCGATCTTCGCCGTCGCGTTCGTGGCCTCGATCGTCGTCGTCGGGCCGGCCGAGATCTCCGTGCTCCCGATGCTGGTGATCCTGGTGCCGATCATGGCCCTGGGGCCCGTGCTCTTCTACCCGCTCTCGAAGACGCTGTGGATGGCCGTCGACCGGGCCTTCCTGCAGCGCCTCGACGCCTCCGAGGCGCCCGACGAGCGCTTCCACTAGGGCAGGCTCGGGCCCGGGCGTCGGCCGGCGGCCGGGTCGAGCCCGGGATCAGCCCGAGGCCGCCTCGGGACGAAGGTCGATGCGCAGGGTCAGCACGCCGGAGTCGAAGCTCCACGTCGCGTCGCCGATGAGCGCGTAGTCCTGGAAGTCGGTCTGGGCCTGCTCCACGAAGCGCTGGTACTCCTCCCCGGCGATCGGGGGCATCGGCCGGTCGCGCACCGCTTCGGCGCGCTCGCGGAAGCGGGCGATCATGGCGTCGACGTCGAGCTCGTCGGTCATGTGGTCCTCCTCGCCACGGGGGCCGTCACCGGGTCATCAGGAGCGCCGGGCCACGAGGACGCGGTCGAGCCCGGCCAGGTCGGGGCGCACCGACACGTCGGCGAACCCGGAGCGCCGGGCCAGCCGCACCATCCCGGCGGCCTGGTGCGGCGCGATCTCGCAGACCAGGGCTCCGTCGGGGCGCAGCCACCCGGGGGCGCCGGCCACGATCTCCTCGACCGCCTCGGTCCCCCGGGTCCCACCGACCAGCGCCCCCACCGGCTCGTGGTCGCGCACCTCGGCCGGCAGCCCGTCGAGCTCGGACTCGGCGATGTAGGGAGGGTTCGACACCACGAGCAGGAACGTCCCCCGCAGGTCGGCGGGGAGGGCGTGGAACCACGACCCGGACGCGAGCCTCACCCGCGCCGACGGGGTCCCGGCCCCGGCCAGGTTGGCCCGGGCCACCGCGAGGGCGTCGGGGCTGACGTCGGTGGCCCAGACCTCCGCGTCGGGCAGCGAGCACGCCAGCGCGAGCGCGATCGCCCCGGAACCGGTGCCCAGGTCGGCGACGCGGTAGGTGGTCGCCGCGCCGGCCCACGGATCGGCCCGGCCGGTGCGCTCCCCGAGGCGCACGGCCTCCCCCACCGCCACCTCGGCGACGACCTCCGTCTCGGGCCGCGGGATCAGCACCCGCCGGTCGACGAACAGGTCGAGCCCGGCGAAGCTCCACTCCCCCAGCACGTACTGGAGCGGCTCGCCGGCGGCCCGCCGGTCGGTGAGCACCGCGGCGCGGGCCGCGGCCCGGGCCGGGACCTCGCCGCGGTCCCCCGCGACCGTGGCCGCGGCGGGCGCCCCCACGTGCTCCAGGATCCACCGGGCCTCAGCCTCGGCCGACCCGATGCCCGCGGCCGAGAGGCGGGTGCGGGTGTCGCGGGCCAGCGCCGACCAGGTCGTCACGGCGTCACGACACGCCGAGCTGCTCGGCGCGCTCGGCTCGGCGCAGCTCGTCGACGAGGGGGTCGAGGTCTCCGCCCAGCACCTGTTCGAGGGCCTTCACGGTCAGACCCACCCGGTGGTCGGTGACGCGGTTCTCCTTGTAGTTGTAGGTGCGGACCTTCTCGGAGCGGCTGCCCGTCTTCACCTGGCTGCGCCGCGCGCTCGACAGCTCGTCGTCGCGGCGCTCCTGCTCGGCCTGCATGAGTCGCGACCGCAGGATCCGCAGCGCCTTCTCCTTGTTCTGGAGCTGGCTCTTCTCGTCCTGGCAGGTCACCACGACCCCGGTCGGCTTGTGGGTGATGCGGACCGCGGAGTCGGTGGTGTTGACCGACTGCCCGCCCGGGCCGGTGGAGCGGAACACGTCGATCTCCAGGTCGTTGGGGTCGACGTGCACGTCGACCTCGTCGGCCTCGGGCAGCACGGCGACGGTCGCCGCCGAGGTGTGCACCCGCCCCTGGCTCTCGGTGACGGGCACGCGCTGGACCCGGTGCGGCCCGGCCTCGTACTTGAGGTGGGACCAGGCGTCGGGACCCTTGACCACGAAGGAGACCTCGCGGAAGCCGCCCATGTCGGAGGGCTGGGAGTCGAGCATCTCCACCGACCAGCCGTGGGCCTCGGCGTAGCGCTGGTACATGCGGGCCAGGTCGGCCGCCCACAGGTTGGCCTCCTCGCCGCCCTCGGCGCCCCGGATCTCCACG
>JADLDD010000039.1 GCA_020846855.1 Acidimicrobiia bacterium
CCGCCGGTACCCGGCGCAGAGGTAGTTGAGGCCCGGCTCGCCGTCGGGGGTCGAGGTGAAGCGGTTCTTCGGGCACTCGCCGTGGCAGGCGAAGAGCACCGGGCACTCGAGGCAGTAGCGGGGCAGGGAGTCGCGCTTGGCCGCGCCGAAGGCCCGCTGGGGCGGCGAGGCGAGCAGCTCGACCAGGTGGGTCTGGGTGATGTTGCCGAGCCGGTGCTCGGGATCCACGAAGTGGTCGCAGGAGTACATGTCGCCGTTGTGCTCGACGACCACCGCGTCTCCGCACGTCTCGGCGAAGATGCACAGGCCACCGGGGACGTCGAGCCACGAGGCCAGCGCGGCGTCGAACATCTGGACGAAGACCCGCCCCACGTCGTGGCGGAGCCACTCGTCGAAGACCGCCACCAGGAACTCGCCCCACGCCTCCGGGTCGACGCTGCGGTCGGTGACCACGATGCCGGGCAGCGTTTCGCCGGCCCCTCGACCGAGGTGGGGGTCGGCGCCGGCGGGTGCCGCGGGCGTGGCCGGGATGGTGGTCTCGACCACCGGGATGAACTGCACGAACTCGACGCCGAGGTCGTCGCGGAAGAAGCGGTAGACGTCGAGCGGGTGATGCTGGTTGGCGGCGTTGACGGTGCAGAGCACGTTGAGCTCCACACCGTGGCGCTTCAGGAGCTCCACGCCGCGCATCACGCGCTCGAAGGTGGGCTCGCCCTTCTTGTCGACCCGGTAGCGGTCGTGGAGGTGGGCGGGGCCGTCGATGCTGATCCCCACGAGGAAGCCGTGGCGGGCGAACAGGTCGCACCACTCGTCGGTGAGCAGGGTGCCGTTGGTCTGGATCGTGTGGTGTAGGCGCTGGGCCGGCCGGCGGTGCTCCTCGGCGAGGGCGAGGGCGCGGCGGAAGAAGTCGACCCCCATCAGGGTGGGCTCCCCGCCCTGCCAGGCGATCGTGACGTCGGGGGCATCCTGCCCCTCGATCACCTGGCGGATGTAGGCCTCGAGGACGTCGTCGGGCATCCGGAAGCGGTCGCCGGGGTAGAGCGACTCCTTGGCGAGGAAGTAGCAGTACGAGCAGTTCAGGTTGCAGATCGGGCCGGCGGGCTTCGCCATCACGTGGAATGCCGGTGGCGCCGTGCGGGGCCTCGGGTCCGGGAGCGCCGGCGCGGCGCGGCCGGGTCGCACGGGAACGGTTGGCCCGGCGGCTGCTCGTTCCATGGGGCGCCGACCGTAGCCCGCCCCGCCGGGACAGCGCCCCGGCGAGGCGGCGGGCCGGTATCGATGCCCGTCGCACACCGGTCCGGCGCCGGCCGACGGCCGCGCCGACTGGCTGGCGGACCGATGAGTCGGAGACGCCGTCGCCGTCTGATGCGTGGGCCGCCGGAACCGGCGCCCGACCGCGTCCCGGGAGGACTTCCATGCCGCGGATCGTTCCCAACCTCTGGTTCGACACCCAGGCCCTCGAGGCGGCCCAGCACTACGTGGCGGTGTTCCCGAACTCGAGGATCACCGACGTGAGCCACTACTCGGACGACGGGCCGAGGCCCGCCGGCACGGTCCTGACCGTCGACCTCGAGCTCGACGGCCAGCGCTTCACGGCCATCAACGGCGGGCCCGAGTACACCTTCAACGAAGCGATCTCGCTGCTGATCGAGTGCGCCGACCAGGCCGAGGTCGACCACTACTGGTCGGCGTTGACCGAGGGCGGCGAGGAGGTGCAGTGCGGGTGGCTCAAGGACCGGTACGGGCTCTCGTGGCAGGTGGTTCCCGCGGGTCTGGCCGCCCTGCTCACCGATCCCGACGAGGGCCGTCGCGGCCGGGCCATGAAGGCCATGTTCGGGATGAAGAAGCTCGACCTGGCCGCGCTGGAGGCCGCGGTCGACGCCAATACCATGTGAGCATGTCCGTGGGCATGGTCGTCGCAGTAGGACGCGACGGCGGGGTGGGACGGTTCCAGGAGGCTTCCCGGTGAGCGGGTCGCTCGGTCCGCGCTCCGCCGGTCGGCACCGACTCCCACGGGTCCTGGCCCTGGTGGCCATGGTTTGGACGTTGGCCGTGTCGGTGTACTGGGCCCTCGCCCCCACCGTGACGCTGACGAGCGTGAGTGCCACCCCCGTACCCGCACCCGTGGCCGGCGGTACGGGCGAGGGGTGGAGTTCCACCAGACACGTGACCTTGGTCGAGGACTCGGGAGCGTCGATACTCCTCGTCCTGGCGGTCCCGGTGGTGGTGGCGGCTCTGGGAGCCGCGCCCTGGAGCGAGCGCCGGTCCCGCGCCGCCCGCCTCTCGTCGGGAGCCGTCCTGGCCGCCGCGGCGCTCGTCGCGGTGGCCTCGCTCGGCCTTCCCTACCTGCCCGCGGCCGTGCTGCTCCTGGTGGCCGCCTTCAAGACGCCCCGCGTCCGCGACGTCGAGCACAACCCGTCACCCGCGTTGGGTCGCTAACCGGCGCCATGCGAACGTTTGTGACCCAACGCTGGATGGAGGGGGAGGCCGAGGGGTTGGGTCGCTAACCGGCGCCATGCGAACGTTTGTGACCCAACGCTGGATGGAGAGGGAGGCAGAGGGGTTGGGTTGGGTCGCTAACCGGCGCCATGCGAACGTTTGTGACCCAACGCTGGGAGAACGGGGTGGGGACGGGGCGCGGGGACAGCGGCCGTCGCCGGTGAGTCGCCGGTCGCCGGTGAGTCGTCGGTGATCGTCAGTCGGTCTCGAGGAGGCCGTGGAGGCGTTCGACGGCGTCGACGAACTCCTCGACCATCTCCTGGACCACCCGGCGGGTCGGCCGGACGGTCGTCATGCTGCCCACCACCTGGCCCACGAAGTAGGTGACGAGCCGGTTGGCCCCGGTGCCCTCCTGGTCGGCGACCCGGAAGATGCGGTTCATCGCCGGGCCGATCAGCATCGGCTGCATCGGCATGGCCAGCGGGCCGGGGCCCTCCGGGCTCTCCCACTCGTCGGTCCACGCCGTGCGCAGCATCCGGGCCGGCTTGCCGGTCAGCGACCGGGAGCGCACCGTGTCGCCCGCGCCGGCGGCGAGGAACTTCCTCTGGATCGCCGGGGGCACCTCGGCCTCCTCGGTGGTGAGCCACACCGAGCCGCACCACACGCCGTCGGCGCCCAGCGCCATGCCCGCCGCGAGCTGGCGGCCGCGCGCGATGCCGCCTGCCGCGAGCACCGGCCGCGGCGCGACGGCGTCGACCACGTCGGGGACGAGCACCATGGTGGCGATCTGGCCGGTGTGGCCGCCGGCCTCGGTGCCCTGGGCCACGATCAGGTCGGCCCCGGCGGCGGCGTGGCGCTCGGCGTGGTGCACGGTCCCCGCCAGCGCGGCGACGGGGATGCCGGCGCCGTGGGCCCGCTCGATGAAGTGGGCGGGCGGCGGCCCGAGGGCCGAGACCACCAGGCTCGGCGAGTGCGAGAAGCACACATCGAGGAGCGGCGCCATGCTCTTCGGGTCGACGCGCAGGCCGCCCATCCCCTGGCCGGGTTCGACGCCCTCGGGCGCGGGCGGGACGTCGTAGCGGGCGAGGAGCCCGTCGAGGAACCTGCGGTGCTCCTCGGGCACGAGCGCGGCGAGGCTCTCGCGGTCGAGGCCGCCCTCCTCGGCGCCGACGAAGCGCTCGGGGACGAGCAGGTCGACCCCGAACGGCTTGCCCTTCACCTGCTCCTCGATCCACGCGAGATCGACGTCGAGCTGCTCGGGGCTGTGGGCCACAGCTCCGAGCACCCCGCAGCCGCCGGCGTTGGTCACCGCGGCCACGACGTCGCGGCAGTGGGAGAAGGCGAAGATCGGGACGTCGATCCCGACCAGCTCGGTGGCCTTGGTGCGCATGCTGTCGCTCCGGTTCGGTCGCAGCGGCCGGCGCCGCCGTCCGCGCCGGAGCGTAGGGCAGCGGCCGGGGCGCCCGTCAGCTAGGAAGTGGGCATGAGCGGACCCACTCCCTTCGATCGGGCCGCCGCCGCGGTGGCCGGCGGTGCCGACCCGGTCGCCGAGGCCCGCGGCCTCGTCGGCCTCATGACCCCGGCCGAGCGGCGCTGGTGCCTCGACGGCGACCAGCCCTGCTGGGCGGGCCTGGCGGCCATGGCGCGGGGCGACTACCACCGGCGCTCGTTCCTGGCCGCACGAGTCGAGCGCCTCGGTATCCCGGGCTTCGCCTTCACCGACGGTCCCCGCGGCCTGACGACCGGGCCGGCCACCGCGTTCCCGGTGAGCATGGCCCGCGGCGCCACCTGGGACGTGGAGCTCGAGGAGAGGATCGGAGAGGCGATCGGGACCGAATTGCGGGCCGTGGACGCCAACCTCTTCGGCGGCGTCTGCGTCAACGTGCTCCGGCATCCGGCCTGGGGGAGGGCCCAGGAGACCTACGGCGAGGACCCGTTCCTCGTGGGCGAGATGGGCGCCGCCCTCGCCCGCGGGGTGCAGCGCCACGCCATGGCCTGCGTGAAGCACTTCGCCGTCAATTCGATGGAGAACGCCCGCTTCACCGTCGACGTCACCGTCGACGAGGTGGCGCTCCACGAGGTGTTCCTGCCGCACTTCCGCCGGGTGGTGGAGGAGGGCGTCGCCTGCGTGATGACCGCCTACAACTCGATGAACGGGGAGTGGTGCGGCCAGAACCGGGAGCTGATCACCGGGATCCTGCGCGACGAGTGGGGCTTCGAGGGCATCGTCATCTCCGACTGGATCTTCGGGCTGCGCGACGCGGCGAAGTCGGTGCTCGCCGGCCTCGACGTGGAGATGCCGTTCCCGATGGTGCGGGCCCAGCACCTCGACGCCGCGCTGGCCGACGGCACGGTGACCGAGGACGACGTCGCCACCATCGCCACGCGCGTGGTGGCCACGATGCTGCGCTGGTGGTCGGTCGTCTCCCGTCCGGGGCCCCCGATCGACGTGCTGGCGTCACCCGAGCACCGGGCCCTGGCCCGGGAGGCGGCGGCCGCGTCGATCGTGCTGCTGCGCAACGAGCCGGTCGACGGCGGCCCGGCGCTGCCCCTCGACCCCGCCGGGCTGAGCCGGCTGGCGGTGGTGGGGCGCCTGGCGGCGGTCCGCAACCTGGGCGACGGCGGGTCCAGCGACGTGTGGGCCCCCTCGGCGGCGACGCCGCTCGACGGCCTGCGGGCGGCGCTGGGGGCCGACCGCCGCGAGGGCCCTGGCGCCGGCGCCGCGGTGGAGGTCGTCCACGACGACGGCGCCGACCCGGCGTCGGCCGCGGCCGTCGCGGCCTCGGCCGACGCGGCGGTGGTGGTGGTCGGGTACACCAAGGACGACGAGGGCGAGTTCATCGGCGCCACGTCGAAGGAGCTGACGGCGCTCCTCCCCGGCCCCGACGACCCCGAGCTGGCGGCGGAGTTCGAGGCCCGCCTGGCGGCCGAGGGGGACCGGGGTTGGGAGAACCCCAACCCGGCCGCCGAGGCCGGGGGCTTCGCCACCGGCGGCGACCGGACGTCCCTGCGACTGCACCCGGCCGACGAGGACCTGATCGCCGCGGTCGCCGCGGCGTGCCCCCGGACGGTCGTGGTGGTGATGGCGGGGAGCGCCGTGCTCGTCGAGCCGTGGTTCTCGTCGGTCCCGGCCATCGCGGCCACCTGGTACCCGGGGATGGAGGGCGGCCACGCGCTCGCCGACGTGCTCCTCGGCCGGGGCGAGCCGGTCGGCCGCCTGCCTTTCACGGTCCCCACCGACGAGGCCCACCTGCCGCCGTTCGACCGCGACGCGGAAGAAGTCGTGTACGACTCGTGGCACGGCTACTGGCGCCTGGCCCGCGACGGGCATGCGGCCCGGTACCCGTTCGGTTTCGGGCTGTCCTACACCGACCTCTCGATCGACGGCGCCACCGCCGCGATCGAGGCGCCCGGGGGCTCCCAGGTGCCCGCGGACGGCGGCGACCCGGCGGCCGGGCACCTCGTGGTGGCGGCGACGGTGTCGAACCGCGGCGCCCGGGCCGGCGTGGAGGTGGTCCAGGTGTACGCGGCGGCCGAGGGCTCACCGCCGCGCCTGGCCGGCTTCGCCCGGGTGCCGCTCCGGCCCGACGAGAGCTCGACGGCCGAGGTGCGGGTTCCATTGGGCCGCCTGGCCCGGCGCGACCCGTCGGCCCACCGCTGGGTCCCGGCCGCGGGGCCGCACCTCGTGGTGGTGGCCCGCCACGCCCAGGACCCCGACGCCCACGAGTTCCACGTCGATCTCGGCTGACCACGATCCACCGTCGGACGCGGCCCGCGGGACGGGCCCGGTCGATGCGTCGGACCCGCCCCGCGGCTCCGCCTAGCCGGTCAGCCTGGCGAGCCGCCCGGCCATGTGGGCCATCACCTCCTGGTGGTCGACCTGCGGGCTGAAGAGGACCATCTCCGTGTCCTCGTCGGCGCGCACCGTGTGGCCGGCCGGCCAGTGGACCAGGTCTCCCGCCCGGCACGCCTCCTGCTCCCCACCGGTGTAGGTCACGGTCACGCGGCCGCTGATGACGTAGCCCCAGTGTGGGGCCTGGCAGCCGTCGTCGGGCAGTCCTTCCAGGAGCGGGGAGATGTCGACCCCTGCCTCGAGCCGGTAGTGCTCCGCGGCCAGCGTGGCCGCGACGGTACCGAAGTCGGGTCGATGGCGGGCCGTCGCCCCCGGGGCGTCCATCACCACCGGGATGTCGTCGCTGCGCGTCCTCATGTCGTCGCCTCCTGTCGCTCGGCGCCGGCGGGTACCGGCGCTCGTGCACCCATAGGCGTGACAGGCCATTGTTACGTCGTGACAGGCGCGCTCGCCGCGGCGAGAGCCGCGATCGAGGCGGGGGATCCGGCCGGCGCGCTGGACGCCCTCGAAGGCCTCGACCCGTCGGAGGCGGTGCTGGCCCTCCGGGCCGACGCCGCGTACCGGGCCGGTCGGTTCGAGGCCTCGCTCGGGGCTCGCGAGGCCCTCTACTCGCTGCAGCTCGGCGAGGGTCGGACGTCGGACGCCGCCCTCACGGCGGCGACCGTCGCCATGCACCTCCTCGTCGACACCGGGCTGATGGCCGCCGTCCGCGGCTGGGTGGCGAAGGCCGAACGGGTCCTCGACCTCGACGGCGACGGCGGCGCCGAGGCGGCGGCGCTGATCGCGGCCGTTCGCACCTACGAGCGGTTCCTCTCCGGCGACGCCCCCGCCGCCGGACGCCACGCCCGGGAGGCCGTCGCGCTCGGTACGTCGCTCGGCTTTCATCCCGCCGTGGTGATGGGACGTGTCGCGACCGCGCGCCTCTTGACGATGGACGGCCGCGTCGACGAGGGCGTAGCCCTGCTCGACGAGGTGGCCGCCGACCTGATGAGCGGGAGCCACGATCCGTTCCTCACGGGGAACATGTACTGCGAGCTCGTGTGCGCCGCGCAGGCGCTCCTGCTGGTGGATCGGGCCCGGGAGTGGACCGACGTCATGGAGCGGTGGCGGCGCGGGGTCGCGTACGGAGGCGCGCGCGGCCGCTGTCGGGTCCACCGGGCCGAGATGCTCCGGATCGCCGGCCCGGCGGCCGCGGCCGAGGAGGAGGCTCTCGCCGCCTGCGCCGACCTGCGGCCCTGGATGCGGCGCGAGCTGGGCTGGCCGCTCGCCGAGCTCGGCAACATCCGGCTGCGCCGGGGCGACCTCGTCGGGGCCGAGGAGGCGTTCCTGAGTGCCCACGCCCGCGCGTGGTCGGCACAGCCGGGTCTGGCCCTGCTGCGCATGGAGCAGGGGGAACTCGCGGCCGCCGCGGAGCTCGTCGCCGCGGAGATCGAATCGCCCATGGTGCTCCCCTGGAAGGAGCGGCCGCCGATCGCCGGCCTCCAGCTGGTGCCGTTGCTGGAGGCCCAGGCCGAGATCGCCTTCGCGGCGGGCGACGCGGTGGTCGCGGCGGCCGCCGCCGGCCGGTTGGGGTCGATCGCCGGCCGGCACGCGACGCCCGGTGTCCGGGCCGCGGCCGACCTGGCAGCGGCCCGGGCCGCGGTCCTCGCCGGCGATCCGGCGGGTGCCACCGCCGCGGCCGGGGCGGCTCTGGCGGGGTGGGTCGACCTCGACGCGCCCTACGACGCGGCGGCGGCACGCGTGGTGCTCGGGCACGCCTGGAGGCTCGCGGGCAACCGGGAGGCGGCGTCTCTCGAGTGGCGCGCGGCCCGGGCCGCCTTCGCGGTCTACGGGGCCCCGCGCCGGCAGGCCGAGGCCGAGTCCCTGCTGGAGGGGGTGGCGTCCCGTCCCCGAACCCCGGTCGCCGCCCTCGCCCGGGTGGGCGACGGCTGGCGGATCGGGTTCGGCGATCGCGAGGTGGCGATGGCCGACCTCAAGGGCCTACGGCTCCTGGGCCGGCTGCTGTCGGCCCCCGGGAAGGAGTTCCGCGCGCTCGATCTCGCCGGCGCGGGGACGGTCGAGGCGGGGATCCCCGCCCTCGACGACGAGGCCAAGGCCGCCTACCGCCGGCGGCTGGCCGAGGTCGACCAGGACATCGCCGCCGCCGAGGCCGACCACGACCTGGGGCGGGCCGCGCGGGCGAAGCACGACCGGGAGTACCTGGTCCGGGAGCTCGGTCGGGCCGTGGGCCTCCACGGGCGAACGCGCCGGGTGGGCGGAACCGAGGAGAGGGCCCGTACGAGCGTGACCCGGACCCTGCGCTACGCGATCGCCCGCATCGCCGACGGGCTGCCCGACCTCGGCGAGCACCTCGGCCGCTCGGTGTGCACGGGCGTGTACTGCAGCTACCGGCCCGATCCGCTGAGTCCCGTGACCTGGCACCTCGACGTCTGACGCGGACTCCCGACGTCGACGCGACGCTCAGGCGGCGGCCGCGGCGGGACCCGTCGGGGGTCAGGTGTTGCGGGCCCAGAGGGCGGCGGCCGACAGCAGGTGCCAGCCGGCGTGGGCCTGGAGCCGGGAGTCGGGCCGGCACCACCCCCGCCCGGTGCGTCCGTTGACCTGGAGGGCGAGGCCGGCGCCGGCCAGCACCGCGGCGACGAGGCCCCGCCGCCGATCGGGGGCAGGCGCCGGACCGCGCGTCGAGAACCGCCGTACCTCGAGCAGCGTGGCGAGCCCGGCGGTGCCGGCCTGCGCGGCGGTGGTGGTGCGCGGGTGGGCCAGCACCGCCGAGCCGGCCGCGACCCCGGCCAGGGCGGCGCGCCGGCCGGCGGCGCTCCCGCGGCCGGCCCGCCGGTCGTCGACCGGGGGTGGTGGGCCGGCCAGGTCGGTCACCGCGATCGTCGCGGCCAGGTTGAGCAGGGTGGCGTCGTGGAGCCACCGCCCGAACGCGGTCCCGGGGCCGTGGTAGGCGACGCTGCCCAACCCGGCCATCGCCATCGCCCATCCGACGGGCCCGGTGGCGCCGGGCCGGTGGCGGCCGTCCCGGCGCCCGGCGGCGACCACCCGCGCGCCGGCGAGCACGAAGCCGAGGCTCGAGATCGTGTTGACGGGCTGGGTGACGAGTCCGGGCCGGCACCGCTCGCAGTCGGAGGCGGCGACGACGCGGCCCCGGTCAGACCGGGGTGTCGACACCGGTTCGGGCCCCTGCGTCGAGCAGTTCCTCGACCATGCGTCCCACCGACTCACGGCGGGCCAGCACCTCCGGGACCTGGCCGCGGCGGTCGGCCAGGGCGCGGGCGGCGACCGCGTCGGCGACGAGGCCCCGGAACCGGTCGACGAAGAGCAGGGCCAACGCCCCCAGGATCGGGATGCTCACGAACACGAGGAGGCTCGGACCCCAACCCGACCGGGTCCCGAAGACGGCCCGGAGCAGCGGTTCGAGCGGCAGGGTGAGCTCCCGGGTCGCCCGGGCGTACCAGGGGAGCCCTACGTCCCAGACCGCGATGGCCAGCCAGGTGACCGGGAACACCACCGCCGCGACCAGTAGGCGGATCGTGCCCTTGGAGACGGGAGCCCGGGGGAGCAGCCCGACCCCCACCACGATCAGCGCCGGGATCAGATTGGTGAAGAGGCCCGCGAGGGCGAAGGGCGCCAGCACCACCACCAGGACCGCGAGCCACGCCACGCGGCGGGTCAGGATGCGCAGCCGGAGGTCGGCGACGAGGTCGACGTCGCGGAGGCGCAACGCACCCCGGACCATCTCGTAGCGGGCGGTCGTGTCGATCAGGGCGTCGACCTCGGCGGGTGGCGAGCCGGCGAGCCGGCGGGCGCGGTCCGCGACCGTCGACATCGGGACGTCGGCGATCCGGCTCCCCGCCGGCTGCAGGCTGATCTCGGCGGCCCGTGTTACCCCGAGCGCGTCCTCGGTGGTGTCGAAGTCGGGGGTCAGGGCGCGGATGGCGACCGTGAGCCGGTCGGTGAGCCGGCGGACCTCCTCGGGGTCGGGCGCGCCGTCGACCAGGGGGGTCGCGGCTACGGGGAGCGGCTCGCCGAACTCGATGAGGGCTCGGCCGCGCACGGCCACCTTGTCGGCGTAGGTGATGCCCACCGGGACGATGCTCACGTCGTCGAGGCCCGCGGCCGCGGCCTCGATGGCAATGCGTGCGACGCCGGTGCGCAGGGGCCGGATCGAGGCCTCGTCGTGGGTGGTCCCCTCCGGGAACACGGCGAGGATGTGCCGGTCGCGCAGCGCCTCGACCGCGGCCGCGAAGGCCGACGTGTTGTCGGTCCCGTCCCCCGAGTCCACCCGGCGCTGCACCGGGATGATCCGCGCCAGGGCCAGGAACGGCCGGGCCGCCACGACCTTCCACAGGGTGGCCTTGGCGAGGAAGCGGGGCAGGACGCCCAGGTCGGCCACGAGCAGGACCGGGTCGACGAAGCCGTTGAGGTGCGACGCCGCGATGATCACCCGGCCCTCACCGGGGAGCGCGCCGACCGTCTCGACGGAGCGGAAGAAGGCGCGGCCGAGGATGCGGGCCACCCAGGCGACCACGCGATCGCGCCCGGCCGGCGCGGCGACCCGCGGCGTCGTGGAGGGTGAGGCCGGTGGGGTCGGGGGGCCTGGCACGGCTGCATGGTACGGCGCCGCCGCGGCGCGGGACGCGCGCTCCGGTAGCTTGCCGCCTGTGACCGAACCCGGGACCGACCCCTCACCGGAGCCCGCGACGCCGGCGGGAGGGCCGCCAGGAGGTTCGGGGCGCCGCCGCCACGTGCTCCGCCGGATCGGGGCCGCGATCCTGCTCGTCGTCGTGTTCCTGGCCGCCCCGGTCACCGCCGTCACGCTCTACACGCGAAACCAGGTCCTCGACACCGATAGGTACGTGGAGACGGTCGAGCCGCTCGCATCGAACCCGGCCGTCCAGGCCTACGTCGCGGACCGGCTCACCCGCGAGGTCTTCGCCCGCCTCGAGGTGGAGCAACGGGCGCGCCGGCTCCTGCCGGGTCCCACCGACGTGCTGGCCGGCCCGCTCCGGAACGCGGCCGAGGCGCGGGTGCGCGACGCCGTGGAGGCCGCCCTGCGGACCGAGATGTTCACGCGGGTGTGGGCGGAGGCCAACCGGGCCGCGCACGCCGAGCTGCGCCACCTGCTCACCGGGGAGGGCCGAGGTGCCCTGGTGGGGCGCGACGACGGCGCGATCAGCGTCGACCTGTCGGAGGCGCTCGTGCGACTCCGCACCCACCTGGGCGCGGTCGGCATCGACGTCCCCTCGAACCTGACGCTCGGGATCAGCGGGCGGGTCACGATCTACCGGTTCGACGACCTCTACCGGGCCCGGCGGGCGGTCCGGGCGCTCAACCGGGCGGCGTACGTGTTCCCGGTCGTCCTCGCGCTGGCCGCCGTCGGCGCGGTGCTGCTCCTCCCGAACCGGCGGCGGGCCGTGGTGGCCACCGCGGTGGCGCTGATCGCCGGGATGGGCCTGCTGGGCGTGGGCCTCGCGGTGGGGCGGGGCGTGTACCTCGACGGCGCCGTCGACCACGGCATGCCCCGTGACGCCTCCGCCGCGCTCTACGACACGCTGGCCCGCCGGCTCGTGACCTCGGTCCGCGTCACCCTGATCGCGGGTGTGGCGGTGATCGTCGTCGCGCTCCTGGCCGGAGTCGTGATCCGGGTGGTCGGGTCCCGCCGCCGTACCGGGCACGACGCGTCGGGCGTGGCCGCCTAGCTCAGCTCGTAGTCCGACAGCGCGGGTTCGGCCATCACCTCGCGGAACCGCTCGAAGGACCACGGCCACACCGCGGGCACGCCGCGGTCGTCGAGGTACCAGCTCCGGCAGCCCGTGACCCACACCGTGCGCCGGGCCGCCTCCAGGCGCTCGTCCTCGAATCGCTCCAGCGCCTCGCGCCGGGCGCAGATCTCCCGGTGCCCGTCGGCGGTGATCCGGTCGAGGAGCCGGAAGATGTACGCGAGTTGGAGCTCGGCCACCTCGATGAGAGAGAAGTTGCCGACCGGCCCGTTGGGGCCGTTCAACATGAACAGGTTGGGGAAGCCCGGGATCGAGATCGACAGGTACGCGCTGGGCCGCTCCCGCCACACCTCGGCCAGGGTCACGCCGTCGCGCCCCGTCACCTCCATCGGGCGCATGAACGCGTCGGCATGGAAGCCGGTGGCGTAGATCAGCACGTCGAGCTCGTGGAGGCGGCCGTCGGCGGTGCGGATCCCGCCCGGCTCGATGCGCTCGATGCCGTCGGTGACCAGCTCGGCGCGGGGATGCTGGATCGCCTCGTAGAAGTCGGGTGATATCACGAGCCGCTTGCACGCGGCGCGGTGGTCGGGGCGGAGCCTCTCGCGCAACTCGGGGTCGCGCACCGTCTCGAGGTTGGCCCGGCACGCCTCCTCGATCATCTCCAGCTCGGGGGAGTCGGCGTCGACGACGGCCCTCGCGAACACGCTGAACGCCTGCGAGAGCTGGTCGTGGACCTCCGCGAGGCGTTCGGGGTGGGCTCGGAAGCCGGACCGCTCGTCGTCGGTGTAGGCGGGGTTCGCGACCGGCATCACCCACTGCGCGGTGCGCTGGAACAGCGACAGGTGAGCGACCCGCTCGACCAGCGCGCCGGTGATCTGCACCGCGGTCGACCCGGTGCCGATCACCCCGACCCGCTTGCCGTCGAGCACCACCGAGTGGTCGAAGCGGGCGCTGTGGAACGCCGGCCCGTCGAAGGAGTCCATGCCGTCGATCTCGGGCATACGGGGGTGGTGCAGCACGCCGGTGGCGGCGATCACCACGTCGACCACGTCGTGGTGGCCGGAGGCGGTCGTCAGGTTCCAGCGGCCGTCGACCAGGTCGCAGCGCAGCACCTCGTCGCCGAAGCGGGTGCGGTCCCCGACCCCGTGCTCGGCGGCGACCCGCTCGAAGTAGGCCTGGATCTCCGGCCCGGGCGAGAAGAGGTGGCTCCACTCCGGGGTCAGCGCGAACGAGTACGAGTAGAGGTGCGAGGGAACGTCGCAGGCCAGGCCCGGGTAGGTGTTCTCCCGCCAGGTGCCGCCCACCCGGTCGGCCTTCTCGTAGACGGTGAAGTCGGTGTGGCCGGCCTCGGAGAGCTTGATCGCGCTCAGGATCCCCGACATCCCCGCCCCGATCACCGCGAACCGCAACGCCCGCCGCGGGGAGCGTTCCACCGGGGACGGGGTCTCGCCGGAGTTGGGCGAACCCGGCGCCGCGATCGTCACCGTCTGCTCCTCCCTCGCCTCAGGGCTGCCCTCGGGGCCCCCGCCCGCCGACAGGGTGCCACAGCGTGCCGGGTGGTGCCGCCGCCGATGTCGCCGATCCCCGCCGGCGACCGTGGTGCCGTCGGCGGCGGCCCGGCGTCAACCGGCGCCGGTTGCCCCGCCCTCGTTGCGACGGGCCAGGAAGCGCCAGCGCGCCGCCCGGGCGTCCCAGGCGTAGACCACCACCGTGCCGGCGAGCACGTCGTGCAGCGCCCGGCGCCGGCGGCCGAGGACGATCGGCGCGAAGCCGAGCCCGAGGGTGAGGAAGCCGAGCGGAAGGGTGATCGCCCGGACCGCGGCCCGGCGCCCGCCGGCGTCGTCGCCGTCGGCTCGGACCACGCGGATCCCCATCAGCGCCATGCCGGGCGTCTTGCCGCTCACGGCCCACGGGTAGGCGAGGTACGCGAAGGCCCAGACGGCGTAGAGGAGGCCGACCCCGGCCGCGCCGAGGTGGATGTCGACCCGGTCGGACGAGACCAGGGCCAGCACCCACGCCACGACCGCGGTCCCGGCGGCGAACGAGGTCGCGCTGACGGCCTGGTCGACCACGAACGCGGCGAGGCGGGTGACGGCCCCCGCGTAGTGGCCCTGCTGCGAGAGTGAGGCGTCGGCCTCGACGGTGGTCACGTCGCCGGACCGCCGCCGGTGGGGGAGGGGTCGGGTCCGGCCGGCAACGCGGGTCGGGCCACCAGCCGGGGCGGGCCCGCGGGCAGCGCCGCCGGGTCGCGCCGGAGGGCCCGGTTGACGACGCGGGTGATCACGTTGTCGAGGCTCACACCCTGGCGCCGGACCGCGTCGAGCGCCTCCGACGCGACACCGGTGGTCGACCGGGCCACGAGGGCACCGATCTCGGTGCGCGAGACGAGGGCGTCGACGTCGACGCGGGCCATGAGGGCGTCGAGGTCGATCCGGGCCAGCACGGCGTCGAGGTCGAGCCGGTCGAGCAGCGCGTCGAGGTCGATCTTCGCGAGGAGGGCGTCGAGGTCGACCTGCCCGACGATGGCGTTCACGTCGACCTTCCGGACGACGGCGTCGACGTCGACCCGTTGCACGAGGGCGTTCACGTCGACCTGTCCGACGATGGCGTTCACGTCGACCTGTCCGACGATGGCGTTGACGTCGATGCGCGACACGAGCCGGTTCACGTCGACCCGATCGAGGATGGCGTCGACGTCGATGGCGGCCAGGACGTCGTCGATGCCGACGGCCTCCACCACACCGGGGGTGACCTGGCGCAGGACGTCGCGCGCCGCGGGTCCGGCCTCCTCACCGATCCGCTCCCGGACCTGCTCCCCCTCGCGCGCGAGCGGTCGGGTCACCCAGCGGGCCGCTGCTCCGGCGGCCCGGCCGGCGCGCGAGCCGCCGACGGCACCGGCCACCTCGGAGGCGGTCCGGGCGGCCACCGAGGCGGCGCCGAGGGCCACGTCGACCCCCCAACGGTCGGGTTCCCCGCCCTCGCCGCCGGTAGGGGTCGGGCTCCGGCCGGTCGCCTCGTTGCGGGCGACGGGCTCCGCACGGGATCGGTCGCCGCCCGCCTCGCCGGATCGGTCGTCGGATAGGTCGCCGGGCCCGTCGGGCTGCCGGCCTTCGGCGTCCACGGGAGGATTATCGCCTACCGGCCGTCACGCCGGGCGGGGTCGCGGGATCGGCCGGGGCGCCGCGCCGCCTCGCCGGGCGTCCGGAATTGACATATTGCCGGTGATTGTTAAGCTGGCAAACGTGCTCAGGGAGACGATCCTCGACGCCGCGGTCGCCGAGGCGGCGCTGCACGGGATCCGCCGGCTGTCGGTGGTCGACGTGGCGCGCCGGGCCGGGATCTCGCGCCCCACCCTCTACAAGCACTTCCCCTCCAAAGACGCCCTCGTCGCCGAGGCCGTCCGGCGCGAGGCCGAGCGCCTCACGTCGTCGGTGCTCGACGCCGCCGCCGGCCACGACTCCCCCGAGCGGGCCCTCGAGGCGGGGATCCTCGCCGCGCTCCGCCTGACCCGCGAGCACCCCCTCCTCGACCGCCTCATCGCCACCGAGCCCGAGGCGCTGGCGCCACTGGTGCTCTCCGACGGCGGGCCCGTGATGCTCCTCGTCCGGCGCACGATCGAGCGCATGGTCGCGGAAGAGCTCCGAGCCGCCGACGCGCTGGTCGTGCGGCGCGTCGCCGACCTGCTCACCCGCCTCCTGCTCAGCTACGCGCTGAGCGCCCCCGACGACCCGCCCGAGGTCGTGGCCGCCGCCGTCGCCGCGATGGTGGCCGCCGGGGTCGAATCCCGTTCCCCTTCCCGTCCCCGTCCGTCGTAGAGGAGCCATGACCGCACTCCAGGAGCCGTCCCGACCGAGCGAGCGATCGCGCCGGAGCGATCCGGGACCCGGAACTTCGACCGGGACGTCGACCGGGCCGTCGACCGGGCCGTCGACCGGGACGTCGACCGGGACGTCGACCGGGCCGTCGACCGGGCCGTCGACCGGGCCGTCGACCGGGCCGTCGACCTCCGCGGGCGCGGACCCCGTGCGCTGGCGCGACCCGAAGCGCTACCTCTGGTTCCTCGGTCTCGTCGTCCCCCTGCTGCCGTTCGGCGCCTACGGGCTGGTCGACGCCACCGGCTGGTCGGGCTTCTGGTGGCTGGGGCCCATCTGGATCTTCGTGCTCATGCCCCTCCTCGACACCATCGGTGGGGTCGACACCGCGAACCCGCCGGAGAGCGCGGTGGCCCGGCTCGAGGCCGACCGGCTCTACCGCTGGGCGACCTACCTGTTCGTGCCGATCCAGTACGCCAGCCTCGTGTGGGGAGCGTGGGCCGTGACCCACCTCGACCTGAGGTGGTGGGACCAGCTCGGCCTGGCGCTCACCGTCGGCACGGTGTCGGGGATCGCCATCGCGACCGCCCACGAGCTCGGCCACAAGCCCGTCCGCTTCGAGCGGCGCCTCGCCAAGGTCGCCCTCGCGCCGAGCCTCTACGGGCACTTCGTGGTCGAGCACAACTGGGGCCACCACCTCCGGGTCTCCACCCCCGAGGATCCGGCCAGCGCCCGGCTGGGCGAGTCGTTCTGGGCCTTCCTGCCCCGCACGGTCGTGGGCGGGCTGCGCTCGGGCTGGCGCATCCAGGCCGAGGCCATGCGCCGCCGGGGGCTGCCGGTCTGGTCGCCCCGCAACGACCTCCTGATCGCGTGGGCGCTCTCGGCGGTGCTGTTCGCCGCCCTGATCGTGGCGTTCGGCGTCGGGGTGGTCCCGTTCCTCGCCGTCCAGGCCGTGTTCGGGTTCTCGCTGCTCGAGGTCGTGAACTACGTGGAGCACTACGGGCTCCTGCGCCGCCGGCGCCCCGACGGTCGTTACGAGCGCTGCCTCCCCGAGCACAGCTGGAACGCCAACAACGTCGCGTCGAACGTGGTGCTCTACCACCTCGAGCGCCACTCCGACCATCACGCGTTCCCCACCCGCCGCTACCAGGCGCTGCGCCACTTCGACGACGCCCCCCAGCTCCCGTCGGGGTACGCGCTGATGATCGGGCTCGCGTACGTCGTGCCCCTGTGGCGCCGGGTCATGGACCCGCGCGTCGTCGCGCACTACGACGGCGACGTGACCCGTGCGAACATCCACCCTCCCGCCCGGGCCCGGGTGCTGGCCCGCTTCGGAGCCGGACCGGAACCCGATCCGGCCGTCAGTTCACCTGCTCCGTAGGCCGGATGAGGACCTCGTTGACCGCCGCGTGGCGGGGACGGGTGACGATGTAGCGGACGGCCTCGGCGATGTCGGTGTCGCGCAGGATCTCGACGTCGGTGAAGTGGCGCGTCATCTCGGCGCGGATCTCCGGGCGGATGTGGGTGGGCAGCTCGGTGGCGACGGCGCCCGGCTCCACGGCGGCGACGCGGACGTGGCGGCCGGCGAGCTCCTGGCGCAGCGCCTCGGTGAAGGCGCCCACACCGAACTTGGTGAGGTTGTAGACGGCGGCGTTCGCCCGGGCGCGCCTCCCGGCCACCGAGCTGACGTTGACGAGGTCGGCGCAGCCGCGGGGGCCGGTGGCCGCCTCCAGCAGGTGGGGGAGCGCGGCGTGGGTCACGTGGAGCAGCGCCGAGACGTTGAGGGCCACCATCCGGTCCCATTCGTCGAGCGGTGCCCCGAGCGCCGGGCCCAGCAGCATCACGCCGGCGTTGTTCACCACGATGTCGAGGCGCCCGTGACGCGCCGCGACCTCGGCGACGATCGCCGCCGCCGCCGCCGGGTCGGTCAGGTCGCCGGGCACGGCGGTGGCCGTCCCGCGGCCGGAGGCGACCTCGGCCACGAGGTCGTCGAGCCGGTCCGCCCGTCGGGCGGTCACCGCGACGGTCGCCCCGCAGGCGGCGAGGTCGACGGCGACCGCCCGGCCGATCCCGCTGCTCGCGCCCGTCACCAGCGCCACGCAACCGTCGAGTCGCCCCGGGTCGCTCCCGTCGCCGTCGCCGGTCATAGGTCCTCCGATCCGCGAATTCCGGTCCGGTCATTACCACGACCGCCACCCCGCCCGCTCGGAGCCGGGTGGGAGGCCGGTACGTCACGCGCGAAGATCTCGTCCTCCGATCCGCATGGAGGGATCATGGAACGATCCGACGTCGCGGCCGGCTCGGCGGCGGGCCCGCCACCCGGCTCCCCGTCCGGCTCCCCGTCCGGCGCCACCCCGAACGACCCCACCGGCGGTCCGCCCGCCGGCGGGCCCACCCGCCGTCGCTTCCTGGCCGGGCTGGCGGCGACCGCGATCGTCGCCGGCTGCGGTCCGGGCGGAGGAGGGTCCGACCGCGCGGCGCGGCGCGCGCCGGCGGCCCGCCGCCCTCCCCGCCTCGCCGGGCCGCCGTTCACCCTGGGGGTGGCGTCGGGCGACCCGCTCGCCGACCGCGTGATCCTCTGGACCCGCCTGGCCCCCGACCCGACCCGCCCCGACGGTGGGATGCCCGACGGACCGGTCGACGTGACGTGGGAGATCGCGACCGACCCCGACCTGCGCCGGGTCGTGCGGAGCGGGGTGGCGACGGCCCGACCCGACGCCGTGCACGCGGTCCACGTCGACGCCACCGGCCTCGACCCGGCGACGGTGTACCACTACCGCTTCACGGTCGGCGACGAGCGCAGCCCCGTCGGGCGCACCCGGACCCTGCCCGCGCCGGGCGACCGGGTCGACCGCCTCCGGATGGCCACCGCCAACTGCCAGCTCTTCGAGAGCGGCAACTACGCCGCCCACCGTCGCATGGCCGCCGAGGACCTCGACCTGGTCCTCTTCCTCGGCGACTACATCTACGAGAACCCGGGGGGCAATCCGCCGCGCGGCGCGCTCCCGAGGCACGAGACGGTCACCCTCGACGACTACCGCCTGCGGTACGCCTCGTACAAGGTCGATCCTCTCCTCCAGGCCTGCCACGCCCGCTTCCCGTTCATGGCCATGTGGGACGACCACGAGGTCGCCAACGACTACGCGGGCGACACGCTCCAGGACGGCTCCACGGGCGACAAGGCGCGGGCCCGCAAGGCGGCCGCCTACCGAGCGTTCTACGAGCACATCCCCGTGCGCCTCGCCCCTCCCACCGGGCCCGAGGTCCGGCTCCACCGGGCCGTCGACTTCGGTGACCTGGCCCGGATCTCGGTGCTCGACGAGCGCCAGTACGCCGATCCGCCCCCGTGCCGTGACCGCCCGGGCGAGGCGGTGCTCGACATGGGCGACTGCGACGAGCGGACCTCGGATTCCGACCGCCGCCTCCTCGGCCGGGAGCAGGAGGAGTGGTTCGCCCGGGTGACGGCGCCCCGCGACGTCGAGTGGAACCTGGTCGGCAACCCGGTGCTCCTGGCCGGTGTCGACGCCGGCGACAAGCGCGGCCGGGCCCGGTACTACCTCGAGACCTGGGACGGCTACCCGGCCGCGCGGCGGCGCTTCGTGAAGCAGCTGTCGTCGATCCCGAACCCCGTCGTCATCACCGGCGACTACCACGCCGGGTTCGTCAACGACGTGCACCTCGACCCCGAGGACCGCGCCACGCCGGTGGTGGCCACCGAGCTCCTCGGCCCGCCGATCTCGTCGGTCCTCTTCCCCGCCGACGTGAGGCCCCGCAACTCCCAGGTCCGCTACATGGTCGCCGGCCACGGCTACCTGGTCACGACCGTCGAGCGGGAGCGGATCACCGCGGAGTTCAAGATCCTCGACGACGTCCGCGACGCCAAGTCGGAGATCCGGGTCGATTCCACCTGGAGGCTGGAGTCGGGAAGCCCGACGGCCACCCGCGTCCCCGGCTGATCTCCCGTCCGGTCGCGCCCGCGGTCCCCACCGGGACCGCGCCGTGCTCGCGAGGCCCCGCGGCCCGTCGGGCCCCGCGTCTGCGAGCGGCCTCGGCGCCGGCGGCCTACCCTGGGTACCGCGGGTCGCCACGGGCGCACCCCGGGGCGGCCCGGATCACCCCGGCAACGGTGCCGGGGGCGAGCCCCAAGGGGGTGATCGGGGTGCAGGTGACCCACATCCTCGCCGCGAAGGGCGACCGGGTGGCCACGATCGCAGCCGGTGCCACGGTGGCGGAGGCCTTGGCCGAGCTACGGCGCTGGAACGTGGGGGCGCTGGTCGTCTCCCCGGACGGCGCCCGGGTCGACGGCATCGTCTCGGAGCGTGACATCGTGAGGGCCCTCGCCGGCGCCGGCGCCGCCGTCCTCGATCGGCGGGTATCGGAGCTGGCCCGGACCGACGTCGTCACGTGCCGGCTCACGACGGCCGGCGCCGAGCTCATGGCGACCATGACCAAGCGGCGGATCCGCCACGTACCCGTGGTGGAGGGCGGCCGGCTGTGCGGCATCGTGAGCATCGGCGACGTCGTGAAGAGCCGGGTCGACGAGCTCGAATCGGAGCGCGACCAGCTCAGCGACTACATCACCACCGGCCGCTAGCCGCACCGGCCGGCCCGACCGGCGCGGACCGTCACGAGATCGCGACGTCGTCGTCGCGGTTCGCGCATCGACCGGGTTCATCATCCTCCGGCGTGCCGCCGGGGTCCCGCGCCGAATCCCGCGCCTCGGAGGCCCCGATCCCAGGATTCCAGGACGGAGGTGAGCCGTTCGATGATGCCGAACCGCGATGTGGGCGGTGATGTGGGCGGTGGTGGAGCAACCTGGGCCGAGTCGGGGGGCAGCTCGGTGCCCCGGCGCCTGATCGTCGCCGGCGGCGACGCGCAGGCCGTGGTGTTGCGGATCCGGGGACGCCTCGACGACGTCCTCGGCGCCGAGCTGGTCGACGCGGTCGAGGCCGGTCTCGAGGCGGCGCCGAACGTGCGTCTCGACCTCAGAGGGGTCGTCGAGTACACCGACGAGGGCATTTCGGCCCTCGCGGCCTGCACGTCGCGAGGGGCCCGCTTCTACCGCGGCGCGCCGGCGTCCCGCTGACCGTGGCGTGAACGACGCCGCGGTCGCGGTCATCATGGACGCCGTGGCACCGCTCCGGATCCTCGCCGTCGAGGACGATCCTCGCATCCGGGCCACCCTCCGGTTGGCGTTGGAGGACGAGGGGTACGCGGTTCTCGAGGCCGACAGCGGGGAGTCCGCCCTCGAGCTCCACTCGCGGGAGGACGTCGACGTCGTGCTCGTCGACCTCATGCTGCCGGGTATGACCGGGTTCGAGGTGGTCCGCGAGCTCCGGCGGGCCAGCGACGTGCCCATCGTGATCGTCACCGCCCGCACCGACAGCCACGACGTCGTGGCCGGCCTGGAGGCCGGCGCCGACGACTACGTCCGCAAGCCGTTCGTCGTGAAGGAGCTGGCGGCCCGGATCCGTTCCCTGATCCGGAGGAGCCGGGGCTCCGAGGGCGGCCCGGACGCCGGGTCCTCGCCCGGTGGGCCGCCGGTGGTCTTCGGCGCCGTCGAGCTGAGCCCCGCCGAGGGGGTGGTGCGACGCCACGGCGAGGAGCTGGCCCTCACCCGGACGGAGTTCCATCTCCTGTGCGAGCTGGCCGAGAACGCGGGGTTGGTCCTGAGCCGTGAACAGCTCCTGGAGCGCGTCTGGGGGTACGACTACTTCGGGGAGGCCCGCCTCGTCGACGCGCACATCCGGCGCCTGCGGACCAAGATCGAGGAGGATCCGTCCGAGCCCGCGCTCATCGTCACGGTACGGGGCCTCGGATACAAGCTCGTGCGATGACCTCCCGTACGCGCGGCCTGCGGTTCCGCGTGACGGCGGCGTTCGCCCTCGGCGCCCTGCTCCTGTTCGGGATCTTGGGCTCCTCCGTCTACCTCTTCTCGTACCACTACCTCGTCGAGCAGCGGGAGCGGTCGCTCGTGGGTCAGGCGTACGCCGACGCCCGTGTCGTCCGCGACACCCTCGCCCGCAGTGACGAGGTCAAGGAACCCCTGGCGATCCTGGATCGGGTGCCGGGCTCCAACGCCGTGGTCCGGTGGCGCGGGCGCTGGTTCGGGACGACCGTCGCCAGTGCGGGCGCGACCGTCCCCGACGGGCTCCGCCGGCTCGTGGAGGCGGGGAGCCCGGCCCACCAGCGCATCGACCGGTCCGGCGTCCCGACCTTCGTGGTCGGCGTTCCGGTCGACGAGGTGGGGGCCGAGTACTACGAGATGTTCTCCCTCCTGGAGCTGGACCGGACGCTGCGGACCATCCGCAACGCACTCATGGCGGGGGGCGCCCTCGCGGTCGTGATGGCCGGCCTGATCGGGTGGACCTTGAGCCGGCGTGTGCTCCGGCCCGTGGCCGACTTCGCGTCGGCGGCCGAGCGGGTCGCGGCGGGGGACCTGGAGACGCGCCTGGCCCCGGGAGCCGATCCCGACCTGGCGTCCCTCGCCGCCTCGTTCAACCACATGGTCGACGCCGTGGAGCGGCGGATCGCCCGCGAGTCGCGGTTCGTGGCCGACGCCAGCCACGAGCTGCGCTCGCCGCTGACGACCCTGGCCACCGCGGTGGAGGTCATGGAGGCGCGCCGTGACGAGCTCCCCGACCGGGCCCGGCGCGCGTTCGACCTCCTGCGTGACGAGGTCCGGCTCCTGCAGCGGCTGGTCGAGGACCTCTTGGAGCTGGGAGCGGCCGAGGCGGGGGCCGAGGCGGGAGCCGCCGAGCCGGTGCGCCTCGACGAGCTCGTCGCCAACGTGGTCGCCCGTTCGGCGGGGGCGCAGGCCGTCACCGTCGACGTGGATCCGTGCTTCGGCGAGCCGGTGCTGGCCGACAAGCGCCGCTTCGAGCGGATCCTGTCCAACCTGATCGTGAACGCCGGCACCCACGGCCGGGGTCTCGAGCGGCTCTCCCTGGAGCGGCGGGGGGATCGACTCCGCCTGGAGGTCGTCGACGGCGGTCCCGGTGTACCCGACGACGAGCGCCAGGCGGTGTTCGAGCGCTTCTTCCGGGGGGCGGCGGCCGGCCGGCGGGCGAGCAGCACCGGCAGCGGCCTCGGGCTGGCCCTGGTGGCCGAGCACGTCCGCCGCAACGGTGGCCGGGTCTGGGTCGAGGACCGGGATGACGGGGCGGGGGCCCGGTTCGTGGTGGAGCTGCCGTGGGCGGGCGAGCCGGGGACCGGGATCGCGAGACCGGAGGTTCGGGCGTGAGCCGGCCCGGGAAGGCGTCCCGGCGCACCGGATCGTGGCCGGGGTGGCCGCCCTCGACCGGGCGGGTGGAGGAGCTGACCCCGGCCCGGGTCCCGGCCCGGAGCCTCGTCCTCGCCCTGGCGCTGGTGGCGCTCGTGCTCGCCTCGTGCGGCGTGAGGAGTCAGTCCTCGCCCACCCGGCTCGACCGTGAGTCCGCACCCGCCGACCTGATGGAGCGGCCCACCACGACCACGGCCGCGCAGGACGGCTCCCGCCTGGTGCCGGTGTACCTGGTGGCGAAGTCGGGGTTGGTCCTCGTGCGGCGTCCCGTGGAAGCGACGCCGACCCCCGAGCGCCGCCTGGCGGCCCTCCTCGAGGGTCCGACGCCGCCCGAACGCACGTTGGGGTTGACCACCGCGATCCCCCGCGGCGGCGACGTCACCGCCCGGAGACGAGATCGGAGCACCGTGGAGGTGCGGCTCGACCCGGCGTTCGGCGAGGGCGCGATCCCCGACCAGGCCACCGCGTTCGCCCAGGTCGTGTACACCCTCACGGCCGACGGTCAGGTCCGGCGGGTCGTGTTCCTGCTCGACGGGGAGCCGGTGGCGATCCCCCGCCCCGACGGCTCGCTGACCTCCGGTGCGGTCACCCGGTCCGACTTCGCCGGTCTCGCGCCCGACTGAGCCGCCCGGATCGTCACCCGTTCGCAACCGGTTGAGCGCGCACCCGCCCAACCGGGCCGGGATGATCGGCACCATGTTGGCGATCGGGGGCCGGACCCGGCAGATCATCGACACCGGACGCTGGCGCTGGATCTTCGAACCCGCGAACCGTCGCGTGGCGAGGATCCCGAGCGGCCCGTCGCCCGACGTCGCGTTCTTCGACCTGGCCTGGGAGCACTACGAGCGGGCGGAGCTGAGGGCCGGGGGGCGCGAGCTGGTCGTGCTGTTCGACCCCAAGGGCCGTCACCGCTGCCGGATGCTCATCGAGCCGGCGGGGTGACGAGCGCCACCACGGCCCGCTCCACGTGGCGTCGGACACCCGTGCGCCCACCCCGCGCCTCCGACCGGGCCGCCACCGCGACCAGGCCGGCGACGAGCTCCGCCACCACGTCGGCCTCGGAGGGGCTCATCCCGGCCTTCGCCAGTGCGGTGACGAGAGGCACGAGCAGCGACCGGTGGGCCGCCGCGATGGCGGCCCGGGCGCCGGCGTCGAGGTCGTCGGCGTGCTCGATGGCGTCGCGCAGCAGGGCGTGGGTGGGCTCGGCGGCGGCGTCGAGCTCGTGGTGGACCCACGCCCGCACACGCTCCTCCGGCGGGCCCGGGCCCTGCAACAGCTCCCGACCTTCGGCGACGTGCCGGGGCAGCTCCCGGTCGGTCCAGGCCACGAGGATGTGCGCCTTGCTCGGGAAGTACCGGTAGAGCGAGCTGCGGGCCAGGCCGACCTCGGCGGCGATGTCGGCGATGGTCACGTTCTCGTACCCGTGCTCGGCGAAGAGCCCGACGGCAGCGCGGAAGACGGCGGCCTCCCGCTCGGCCACGTGCTCGGCGATGGAGCCGGCGGTGATCCTCGGCACGGGGCCCTCAGCGGGCCGTCGAGCCGGCGGCGGTGACGGCGCGCAGGGCGCCCCCGTCCAGCTCGATCCGCCGGTCGGCGTGCCGGAGCGGGGCCTCGTCGTGGGTGACGACCAGGGTCGCCAGGTCCCGGTCCCGGGCCTGTCCCGCGAGCAGGTCGGCCACGTCGTCGGCCAGGCGCGGATCGAGCGAGGCCGTGGGCTCGTCGGCGAGGAGGACGCGCGGCTCGGCCATCAGGGCCCGGGCGAGGCCGACCCGCTGGCGCTCCCCCCCGGACAGGTGGTGGGGGAGCCGGCCGGCCCGCTCCGCCAGGCCGAGGTCGGCCAGCAGGCCGCGGGCCCTCCGGCGGGCGTCGGCGTCGAGCCGGCCCTGGACGTGGGCGACCACCTCGAGCTGCTCGATCGCGGTGAGCGACGGGAAGAGGTTCGCCGACTGGTACACCACCCCGACGGTCCGCCCCCGCAGCTTCGTGCGCGCCCGGCCACCCAGGCCTGACGTGGGCGTTCCGGCCAGGACCACCTCGCCGGCCTCGGGCCGGCGCAGGAGCCCGGCCACCGCCAGCAGCGTCGACTTGCCCGATCCCGAGGCCCCGGTGAGGGCCACCACCTCGCCCGGCGCCACGGCCAGGTCGACCGCATCGAGCAGCGTGCGGATGCCGTCGCCGTCGGGGACGGTGACGGTGACCCCGCGGAGCTCGAGGCTCACGGCTCCACCCCCAGGGCCACGATCGGTTCCACCCGGGTGATGCGCCTCAACGCCACCGCGCTCCCGAGCACGCCGACCACGGCGAGGATCACGCCGGTGGTGACGGTGCCGGTCAGGGTGAGCTCGATCGGGACGTCGCCGCCTCCCGCCACTCCCGCCAGCAGCGCGCCCGCCGCGGAGCCCACCACGGTGAAGAAGACCACCACCAGGGCGAGCTGCCCGACGCCGTCCCGCACGATGTAGCCGTTCGACGCCCCGAGCGCCTTCATCAGGCCGATCTGGCGCGTCCGCTGGACCGTCCAGATCGTGAAGAACGCCCCCACGATCAGGGCCGAGATGACCACGAGGAAGGACCGGATCATGGTCATGGTGGCCGTCTCGGCGGAGAAGCCCGGCGAGCCGGAGTAGGCCGACGCCTTGCTCCGGGTTGCGGTGCCCGCGGCGCGGTCGACGGCCGAGGTGTCGACGGGGCCGTCGAACCTCAACGCCACGGCCGAGAAGCGCCCGCGGGCGTCGTCGCCGTAGTGGAGCTCCTGCCAAGTGGCCAGGCTCGTGAAGGCGATGGGGACGTGACCGTAGGAACCGCTGTAGGTGAATCCGAGCACCGGGAGCTCGAGGTCGCTGCCGGCGACGGTGAACCGGTCGCCGACCTCCACCTGGCCCTCGAGCTCGTCGGACAGCACGAGGCCGGGGCGGCCGGAGAGGGCGGCCCGGGCCTCCGGCCGGGCGACGAGGAAGCTGTCGGCCGGCACGCCCCAGAGCGCCAGGTCGAGCCGGGGCCCGGTAGTGGTGGGCGCGGCGTTGACGAACGCGACGCCGAGGGGCGACGCCTCGACGCCGGGCGTCGCCCGCCAGGCCTCGAGGGCGCGAGCGTCGAGGGTGGAACGGGTGAAGACCGCGCCCGAGCCGGGCTCGAAGGCGAGGTGGGTGAGCGGGAGGCCGCGCAGGCCGGAGATGCCGTCGCTCACGAGGCCGGTGGCCAGGGCGGACAGCACGGTGGAGAGCACCGCGACCAGGCCGACGACCAGGCCGACCAGGCCGAAGCGGCGCCAGTTGCGTCGCAGGTCGCGCACGGCGAGGTACAAGGGGTTTCCCTTCGGTGGGGGTGGGAGGTGGCGATCGGGGTCGGGCGGCCGGGCTACGGGGATCACGCCGGTGGGGTGCGGGGTCGGGGTGGTGGCGCGGGCCGGTTCCTCCGGCGCCCGCCGGCATCATATCGACGCGGTGTCGACAAGTTCCGGTCGGGCCCGGGCCCGGCGTCGCCCGATCTCGACCTGCCGGCCGACCTAGAGGAGCTCGACGGGGTCGCCCTCGGCGATGCGGCCGGGCTCCACCACGTCGAGGCCGATGCCGAGGTCCATCCTGGTCTCGCGCACCAGGGTGCGCATGATGCTCCGCTCCGCCGGCAGGTCGCCCTGCGGGAGGGTGACCATCACGCAGCGCGACATGGGCTGGACCACCTCGGCCACCACGGAGCCGATGCGCAGGTGCCGGCCGCACCAGTCGATCTCGGGGAAGCCGCCGGGCTCCGAGCCGGTGTCGACGAGGACGTTGGGGCGGAAGCGGCGGACGTCCATCGACGCTCCGGGCGTGGCCTCGGCCAGCGAGGCGAGCGACGTGGTGGTCAGCACGTGGAGCTGGAAGCTGTCGAAGTAGGTGCCCCGCGGACCCACGTACTCGATGAGCTCGGCCATCAGGTCGGGTGGCGCCATGGTGGACCAGTCGGGGACCGGCTCGTCGGGAAGGAGCCCGAGCTGGCGCCGGAACTCGGCCTCGTCGGGGAGCTCGACCCGGCGGTAGTGGTCACGGTCCTCGGCCGGCCGCCGGGGCCACAGGGTCACCGGCCGGCCCAGTCGGGCCGACAGCACGCCGGCCACGTCGGGGTCGTCGCTCCTGACCGTGGCGCCGTCGCCCAGGTCGATCTCGACCGGCGGCGTGGCCGAACCGGCCGGCGGCGCCAGGTACCGGGCGGCGAGCTGCACCAGCGCGCCGATCTTCTTGGCGCCCCGGATCTCGCCGACGGTCTCGTCGCGCACCGCCCACCCGCGATCGCCCGGGATCCCGTAGGAACACACCACGTCGGTGGACCCGAGGCGCTCGCCGCGCATCGACTTCACCGGGTAGCGCCACAGCTCCCGGACGTGACCGATCACCCCGGGCCTCCCGGGCACTCCGGACCTTCCGATCGTCCGCCCGCGTGGGCGTCACCACGCGTGGAACCCGGGGATCCGCACCCATCCCGCCGCCGTGGGTTCACAACCGGGCGGTGACCTTGATCTCGACCAGCACCTGCGGCACGGCGAGCGCGACCACCTGCACCAGGGTGCTGGCCACCTCGAAGCGCGGCCCCCAGATCTCGTGGCGGATCTCGTTCGCCACGGCCATCGCCGCCTCCATGTCCGTCACGAACACGACCTCGTCGACGACGTCGTCGAGGTTCGCCCCGTAGAAGCCCAGGACCCCGGCGATGTTCGCGTAGGCCGCCCGCATCTGATCCGCCATGCCCTCCGGGAGGTCCTCACCCTCCACGAAGGCCGTCTGCCCCGAGACGTGGATCGTGTCGCCGACCTTCACCGCCTGCGAGTACCCGAAGAACTCCTCCACGAAGTTCCCGAAGCGCATCGGTTCCTTGTTCCCCATGGTTCCCCCTCGCTTCCCCGGCGGCGGTTCCGCCGTCCGGTCCGGGGAGCGGTAGCCCACCGGAGCCGGCCCGCGCAGGCTAGGTGGAAGCGCGCCGCGAGGGTCCGGGCCGCGCGTCCCGGGGCGTGACGGGTTGCGTGAGGCCGGTGGCCCGGCCGTGCGGCGGGGGTCAGGCCCGCGGTGCCGGTCGCGGTCGCGCCTAGGCCAGCTTGAGGAAGAGGCGCTCGACCTCGGACACGGGGTAGCCCTGGGCGGCCGACGACTCGGGGTCCTCCAGGCACGACGTGAGGCCGGCGGCGAGGAGGCGGAAGCCCACCTGCTCGAGCGCGCGGCTGGCCGCCGCGACCTGGGTCACCACGTCGCGACACTCGCGCTTCTCGGCGAGCATCCCCTGGATGCCTCGCACCTGGCCCTCGACGCGCCGCAGTCGCCGCTGAAGGTCGTCGATCACGTCGTCGTTGATCTCCACCGGTCCACCTCCTGGGGTGCCAGCGGCACGATTGCCCGAGCCGGCCGACGGGACCCGGTCCAGCGGCGCCGGGCCGCCGGGACCGGCCCCCGCCCCGCTCCCGCGGTTTCTTCAGCATACCACCGGGGGTATGCGCTAGGGTGACGCGTATACCCTAGGGGGTATCGGATGGAACGTCGGAGACCCGACCGCCCGAGCTCCACCAGCACAGGAGACCGCCCGTGAACCTCGCCCTGCGCCGCTCCCCACGCCCGGCCGCCGGCCCCCCGGCCTCTCGGCCTCCCTCCGGGCAACGGGGAGGGAGCCCGACCCCGCCGGAGTCGATCCGCGCCGGCTCCGACAAGGGGATCTTCCACCGCCTGGCCGTGGGTTCGGCGCGGCACCGCCGGGCCGTCATCACGATGTGGCTGCTCCTCACGTTCGCCGCCGCGCCCCTGGCGCTCACCCTCACCAGCGCCCTCTCGGGAGCGGGCTGGGAGGCTCAGGGCTCGACGGCGCAGGAGGTGCGCGACGAGCTGCGCCGCGACTTCCCGGCCCTCGGCGCGGAGAACCCGGTCGTCGTGTACCGCCAGCGCACCCCGATCGCGTCCGACCCCGGCGGCCTGGCCGGCCTCGTGCGGTCGCTGGGCGACGCACCGGGCGCGCAGGGCGTCGCCGACCCGCTGGCCCTGCCGCCCGAGGCCGGCCTGGTCGCCCGCGACGGGCGGACCGCCCTGGTTCCGGTGGCGATGGAGGTGCACGACGACGCCGACCGGCCCGAGGCGGCGGGCCGGCTGGGCGACTTCGTGGCCGGGCTCGACCTGCCCGCCGGGGCCACCGCCGACGTGACGGGCGAGTGGCCCGTATGGAGCGACTTCAACTCGATCAACGAGAGCGCGCTCCACAAGGCCGAGCTGGTGAGCGGCCTGCCCACGATGATCCTCCTCTTCGTGGCCTTCGGCAGCGCGCTCGCCGCCGGCCTGCCCCTCCTGCTGGCCCTGGCCGGCATCGCGGTCGGCTTCGCGGCGCTCCACCTCCTCACCTCGCTCACGCCCCTGTCGGTGTGGGCGATGAACTTCTCGATGATGATCGGCCTCGCGGTCGGCATCGACTACAGCCTGTTCATCGTCAGCCGCTACCGGGAGGAGCGCCTCGCCGGCTTCGACGCCGTCACCGCCGCCGGCCACGCCCTGGCCACGGCGGGCAAGGCCGTCTTCCTGTCGGCCCTCACGGTGGTCCTGTCGCTGGCCGCGGTGTTCCTCGTCCCGGTGATGGTCTTCCGGTCGATGGCTCTCGGGATGATCCTCTCCGTGGTCGCGGTGGCCGCGGCGTCGCTCACCCTCCTGCCGGCGGTGCTGGTGGCCATGGGCGACCGGGTGCTGGTGCGCCGCGGCGAGCAGGACCCCGACGCGGCGGCCGAGGGTCGCTGGGCCCGGTGGACGGGCGTGGCGCTGCGCCGGCCGGGCGCGGTGCTGGCCGTCGGGCTGGTCCTCCTCGGGTCCCTGGCCGCACCGGCGCTGGGCATGCGGCTAGGGATGCCCGGGGCGCGGGTCGTCGACGAGGGCCACACCAGCCGCGACGGCTACGAGACGGTGGTGGGCGCGTTCGGACCGGGCGCCGCCGCGCCCGTGTACGTCACGGTGCCCGCCGCGTCGGCCGCGCAGGTGGCGGAGATCGCCGCCGCCGACCCGGCCGTGGTCGACGCCCGGGTCGTGACCGAGCCGGCCGCGAGCGGCCGGGTGGTGGTGCGGGTCACGGGCTCCACGCCCGTCGACGACCCGGCGACCGCCCGGATGGTCGAGCGCCTCCGCGGCGACCTCGGCGACGCCGTACCGGAGGCGAGCGTCGGCGGGCCCGCGGCCCAGAACCACGACCTCACCGGTGTGCTGACCGGACGGGCCCCGCTGGCCATCGGGCTGATCCTCGTCCTCGCCTTCGTGCTGCTGCTGGTGGTGTTCCGCAGCATCGTGGTGGCCGTCACCTCGATCCTCCTGAACCTGGTGACGGTGGGGGCGGCGTTCGGGTTCGCGACCCTCGTGTTCCAGCGGGGGGTCGGGGCCGGGTTGATCGGCATCGAGCCTCAGGGCTTCGTCGACGCCTGGGCGCCGCTGTTCTTCTTCGCCCTGCTGTTCGGCCTGTCGATGGACTACCAGCTCTTCCTGCTGGCCGCGATCCGCGAGCGCTACGAGGCCACCGGCGACACGACCCGGGCGATCAGCGAGGGCATCGCCCGCACCGGCCGGCCGATCACCAACGCCGCGCTCATCATGATCGTGGTCTTCATCGCCTTCGGCGTCACCGGCCCCATCCCGCCGACGGAGCTGGGCCTGACCCTGGCCGTCGCCGTGCTCCTCGACGCGACCGTGGTGCGGGTGATGCTGGTGCCGGCGATCATGAAGCTGATCGGGGAGCGCAACTGGTACCTGCCCCACTGGCTCGACCGGGCGCTGCCGAAGGTCACCTTCCGCCACTGACGGACGACTCCCGGGAGCGGATGAGCTCCTCGGCCCGCTCCCAGGGCACCGGCCGGCCGAACAGGTAGCCCTGGGCGAGGTCCACCCCGAGCTCGCGCAGCACCGCGAGCTGCTCGACGGTCTCGACCCCCTCGGCCACCACCTCGAAGCCCAACGCGTGCGCGAGATGGGCGATGGCGGCCACGATCTCCGAACCCCGCGTCGACCCGTCCAGCTCGCGCACGAAGAAGCGGTCGATCTTGACGATGTCGATCGGGAAGCGCTGGAGGTAGGCGAGCGACGAGTACCCGGTTCCGAAGTCGTCGATCGCGATGCGCAGCCCGATCGAGCGCAGCTCCTCGAGCACCCGGCGGGCGGCGTCGGGATCCTCGAGGAACACGGACTCCGTGATCTCGAGCGTGATCCGCGACGGGTCCACCGACGTGCGATCGATGATCGAGCGGATCGTCGGCGCGGTCCCGGCGTGGGCGAGCTGCCGGCCCGACAGGTTCATGGCGATCCGCACATCGCGGCGGCCGGGTACCGACGCGTCCCAGTCGACCAGCGCGTCGCACGCGCGCTCGAGCACGTGCGCGCCGAGCTCGTGGATCAGACCCGTCTCCTCGGCCAGGACCACGAACCCCGCGGGCGGAACCAGGCCGTGGCCCGGTCGGCGCCACCGGACGAGGGCCTCGAAGCCGACGAGCGATCCGTCGCTCACCGTGACCTCGGGCTGGTAGTGGACCTCGATCTCGCCGCGTTCGACCGCGTGCCGCAGCGCGACCTCCGTGTCGAGGCGCTCGGCCGCCCAGGCGCGCATGGCGCCGTCGAAGACCTCGTAGCGGCCCCGACCGGCGTCCTTGGCGCGGTACATGGCCACGTCGGCGTCGCGCAGCAGGGCCTCGGCGTCGTCGTCGACGGCGCGGCTGAGCGCGATGCCGATGCTGGCGTCCACGTAGACCTCCCGCCCGGCCAGGGTCAACGGCTCGTGCAGGGAGTCCAGGATCCGCTCCGCGATCGCCTCGACCGTCGCCAGCTCCTCGACGTCCTCGCACACGACCAGGAACTCGTCCCCACCCAGCCGGGCCACGGTGTCCTGCGTCCGGACGCTGGCCACGAGGCGGGCCGCGGCCTCCACGAGCAGCACGTCGCCCACCTCGTGGCCCAGGCTGTCGTTGACGACCTTGAACCGGTCCAGGTCGAGGAAGAGCGCGGCCACCATGGTCCCGGTCCGGCTCGCGCGCTCCAGCGCGTGCCCCAGCCGGTCCATGGCGAGCACCCGGTTGGGGAGGCCGGTGAGAGCGTCATGGGTGGCCTGGCGCACGAGCGCCGCCTTGGCCTCCTCGAGGTCGCTGATGTCCCGCCCGATCGCGGAGAAGTACGCGAACGGCTGGCCGGCCGCCCCGTGCGCCAGGAGTACGACGGACATGGGCAGCGGCTCGCCGCCCACGGGCGTCGCCCGGAGGTCCCCTCGCCACCGGCCGTCCTCGACCAGCGCCGGGAGGGCGCGGTCGCGCAGACGCTCCCGGCTCGTGGGGTCGAAGAGCTCGAGGAACGACCGGTCCCGCGCCGAGGCGTCGGCTCCGAGGCCGAGCATCGCCCGGCCGATGCGGTTCACGTGCAGGAGGCCGCCGGCGGGGTCGGCCACGACCACGAGGTCCGTCGCCGCCTCGAGCAGCGTGGTCAGGCGCTCGGTGGACTCCCGCGCCTCGACCTCGCGGCTGACGTCCTGGACGGCGACCATCCAGTGGCGCTCGGGGCCGGGGAGCAGCCGCCCCTGGCCCCGGAGCCACAACAGGGTGCCGTCGGGGCGTTCGTGGTGCACCGTGATCCCGAACGCCTCGCCGTCCTGGCCGGCCCGGGCCAGCTCGCGGTCGAGGACGTGACGCTCCTCGCCGTGGATCAGGTCCAGGATCGAGATGCCGAGCGCCTTCACGTCGAGGCCCACGATCTCGAGCCAGGCCGGGTTCTGGTACAGGACGTACCCCTCGTCGTCGAGCTCGAGGATCCCGAGCGGCGAGTGCTCGGTGAGGACGTCGAGGCGGGTCCGCTCCTCCTCCGAGGTCCGTCGCAACCCCTCGTAGAGCTCGGTCATCTCCTGGGAGCTGATCTCCAGGGACCGCTCGATCAGGTAGCGGTCCTGTTCCAGGTCCCCGAAGACCCGCGAGATCGACCCCAGGAACGCCGACCAGACCTCGGGCGGCGGTGGGGAGCTGCCGGTGAGCCCGTGGCGCGACAACTGGCGTTCGACGACGCGGTGCAACGACGGGTCCGGGCCGAGGTCGTCGACCGGGTCCACGTCAGCGCTCCCGGTACGTGACGACCGTCATGGTCTGGTTGTGCAGGTCGCAGTAGCCCGACGCGTCCGGGGCGATCTCGCCGTACGAGTAGAAGCCCACGAGCGTCGTCTCCGAGCCCAGCGCACGTAGCGTGGCCTCGATCTCCTCCTCGGTCCGCTCGCCCAGCACCAGCCGGCGCCCCACGCAGGACACGGCGACGCCGAGCGTGTCGTTCCCCGCTTCTGCCGCCGCACCGCCGCCACGCGCGTCCGCGGCCGCTCGGGTGCGGCACATGCCCCCGGCGGTGGCGGCTCCGTCCACGAGGCGGTCGACGCTCGATCGCATGAGCTGGGCCCGCCATCCCTGCGGGATGTCGCCCGCGAACGTCATGGTCTGGGCGTCGTCGTCCACGGCGAGGACGGTCCGGACCGTGGCCTCCGACTCACCGTCCTCCCGCACCGCGAGGGGGAAACGCAGCGCGGTGGCGGGGAGGCCCTCGGCCAGCTCCCCCAGGTAGTGCCGGTACAGCGCCAGCGCGGGACGCCCGTCGAGCTCGTGGAGGACGTTCCCCTCCGACCGGGTGACCATCCGCTCAGGTCCGAAGATGCCCCACCCCCCGGCCGACCCGTAGCCGACCTCCAGCGTGGGGCCCGTGAGCCCGACCGCCACCACCCGTCGGTCGGACAGCTTCCCGCCGGCGTAGGTCCAGGTCCGCTCGAAGCGCGCCGCGTCGCCGGCCAGCCCCCCGGTGACGATGGCCTCCGGCGGGAGCCCGGAGCGCAGGCCGCGCACGAGGTCGGACCCGTTCACACCCAGGCCGTCGGAGAGCACGAACGCGGCGCGCAGGTCCGGTCGGTGCAGGTCGGCGGCGAGGGCGCGGCCGGCGGCCAGCGACGCCGCCGCGTCGGTGACCGGCACCGACGCCGTGGTCACCACGGTGCGCTCGAACCGGGCCAGGGCGACGACCAGGTCGGCGCGGTCCAGTTCCGGGCCGCAGAAGGTCCCCGAGCTCGAGCAACCGACCACGTGGCTCCGCCCGAGGGCCCGGCTCAGGTCGTGCAGCGGCCGGGGGTCGGTGTCGAGCTCGCGGTCCCCGAACGCGAGCGCGAGCGTCCGGGGTGAGTCCAGCGCGTCGAGGCCGGCCAGGTCGCGGGACCAGCCGCCGCTCCGCGACCAGGTCATGGTGGTGAGCTGCATCGGGTCATCTTCCGTCGACGACCGGTAGGCCTCCGGCGCCGGGCGCCGGGGCCGCGGGGGATTCGCCTAGATATCGGACGACCCGGTGGATCCTTGAGCCGATCGCGTGCGGTTCGTCCCGGTACCGCCGGGGCCGGGGGACCGGGCCGGGACCGTCGCCGGTGGTGCGGGAGTAGCGTCGGCCGGGTGAGCTTCGTGGGGTTGATCCTCCACAACCTGTGGGCCCGCAAGGTGCGCACCGCGCTCACCGCCGTCGCCGTCGCGGTGGGGGTCACCACGGTCGTCACCCTGGGCGTGGTGACCCACAGCCTGCGTGACAGCGCCGCCGCGGTCCTGAAGACGGGCAAGGCCGACTTCACCGTCGCCCAGAAGAACTCCTCCGACGTGCTCAACAGCGTCATCAACGAGGACCAGGTCGGGCGGATCGCCGAGGTCCCAGGCGTCGACCGGGTGGTAGGGGTACTGCTCGCGACCACGAAGCTCGACGCGGACCACCCCCTCTTCATCCAGATCGGGATCGACCCCACCGACCTCACCCCCTTCGGGGTGAACGTCGTGGCCGGCCGGCCGTTCGGGGCCACCGCGTCGCACGAGATGATGCTGGGTTGGCGGGCCGCCCAGGACATGGGCAAGCACGTCGGCGATCCCATGGTCGTCGACGGCGTCCGCTACCGGATCGTGGGCATCTTCTCGGTGGGGCAGGCCCTCGGCGACACCGCCGGCATGCTCCCCCTCGTACCGCTGCAGGCCCACCAGCGGGAGCCGGGACTCGTCAGCCTGGCCTTCGTCCAGGTCGCGCCGGGTGCGGGGATCGAGGCCGTGCGCCACCGCATCGAGGCCCGGTTCCCCGTCCTCACCACCGTGCGGACGGCCGCGGAGTTCGGGCGGGCCGACCGCACGCTCGTGTACCTGAACGCCGCCGACCGGGCGGCCACGTTCCTCGCCCTCGTCATCGGCGCGGTCATCGTGACCAACACGATGCTCCTGTCGTTCTTCGAGCGCACCCGGGAGTTCGGGCTGCTCCGGGCCGTCGGGTGGGCCCGCTTCCGCATCCTCGCCATGGTGGTGGGGGAGGCGCTCGTCATCTCGGTGCTCGGGGCCGGGGTCGGGGTCGGCATCGGGTACGGCGTGGTCCTGCTCCTCGAGCAGCTGCCGAGCCTCGCCGGCGTGCTGAGTGCCGACTTCACGGCCGGGGAGTTCGGTCGCGCTCTCTGGGTCGCGGCCGGCATCGGGTTCTTCGGCGCGATCTACCCGGCGCTGCGGGCCGCGTTCCTCCAGCCGATCAAGGCCCTGAGGCGGGAGTGACCGCCCCGTGACCACCACCGGCGCAACCGCCGCCCCCGGCCCGGCCCGACCGGACAGGTCGAGGCTGGTCATCGAGGTCACCGACCTCCACAAGCACTACGACCGCGGCCGGGTCCACGCCCTCGACGGCCTCGACCTCCAGGTCGCCCAGGGTGAGCTCCTGGCCGTCACCGGACCGTCGGGCTCGGGCAAGTCGACGCTGCTCCATCTGCTCGCCGCGCTCGACTCGCCCACGTCGGGCCGGATCGTCGTCGGCGGCGAGGACCTGGCCGCTCTCCGGGCCCCCAACCGCTACCGGCGCGACCGGATCGGCCTCGTGTTCCAGCTCCACAACCTGCTGCCCCACCTGACGGCCCAGCAGAACGTGGAGATCGCCATGATCGGCACCTCCCGTCGCCGCGCCGAGATGAGGCGGCGGGCGGCCGACCTCCTCGACGAGGTGGGCCTGGCCCGCCACCTGCACCGCAAGCCACCCGAGCTCTCCGGCGGTGAGCGCCAGCGGGTCGCCATCGCGCGGGCCCTGGCCAACGAACCGTCGCTGCTGCTGGCCGACGAACCGACCGGCAGCCTCGACAGCGAGGCGGTGGACGCGACCCTGGCCCAGTTCCGGGCCCTGCGCGACGACCGCGGCGTGACCGTGGTCCTGATCACCCACGACCGCGACGTCGCGGCCTCCGCCGACCGCCTGGTGACCATCCGCGACGGCCGCGTGGTCGGCGACGTCAGGGCGGAACGGCTCGCGCCCTCGTGATGAGCGCCCGAGCCCGGCCGGCGACCTCGGCGGGTGGGCGGCTCGTGTCGAGCGGCCGGGCCGCGGGCCACGGCACGGCGCGGGCGGCCATGGAGCGGAGCACCTCGACCGTGGCGTCGGACGGGTCGCCCCCGGCGCGGGCCCGCGCCTCGACGCGCGCCGCGGCCACGTCCACGGGCACCTCGCAGCGGCGGGCCACCAGCGCCGCGTGGTGCTCGGCGGCGAGCGCCTCGGCCCGGACCCTCTCCGACGGGTCGCTCCACGACGCGTCGAGCACCACCGGCTGTCCGAGGGCGAGCAGGCGGCCGGCCCGCCGGCGGAGCTCGGCGTAGACGGCCTCCGTGGCGCGAGGGGAGTAGAGGCCCTCCCCGACGCCCGACGTCGCGCGGTCCCGCGGCTCGAGCCCCGCCTGCTCCTTGCGGACCTCGTCGGAGCGCAGCCAGGGCCATCCTTCGGCTCTCGCCACCGCGCCCGCGACCGTCGACTTGCCCGTTCCCGGGAGGCCCCCCACCAGCACGAGCACCACCCGCCCGGCCTCCAGGTGGGCGCGGCAGAGCGACAGGAGGTCACGGGCCGCCGCCGCGTGCCCGTCGCGCTCCGGGCCCGACGTCTGGCTCCACCTGAGCGTCGTGACCTTCGCCCGGACCTGGGCCCGGTAGGCGGCGTAGTGGTGGGCGAGGGTGGCCGGGAACCCGTCGCCCGACGCGTCGCGGTACGCGACCCAGAACGCGTCGGCGAGGTCGCGCCGGCCGAGCCGCTCGAGGTCCATGGCGAGGAACGCGGCGTCGGCGAGCGTGTCGCCGTGACGGAGCGCGTCGTCGAACTCGAGGCCGTCGAGGACGCGCGGCCCGTCGTCGAGCAGGTAGACGTCGTCGGCCTGGAGGTCGCCGTGGCCGTCCCGGACGTGGCCCGCCGCGATCCGGTCCTCGAAGAGCGGTTCGCGACCGGCCAGGTACTCCCGGCTCAGCGCCATCGCCGCGGCGACGTCGGACGCGGGCAGGACCGGCCCGACGTGCGGCTCCATGGCGACGAAGTTGCCCTCCCACAGCGCCCCGACCGCGTTACGGCGCGCCGGAGCCGGATCGACGCGCGCCGCGGTGGCGTGGAACGCCGCGATGGTGCGGGCCAGCGCCGCCACGTCGGTGCGCAGCGGAGCGCCCGCGGCCGCGAGGGTCGCCAGGCGGCGATCCGAGGGCATGCGGCGCATGACCACCAGGTGGTCGCAGAGCTCTCCGTCGGGCCCGGTCACGTCGGCTACGCCCAGGTACACGTCGGGAGCGAGGCGACGGTTCAGCTCCACCTCGCGGTGGCAGGCCTGCCGGCGGGCCTCGCGGGTGGAGAAGTCGACGAAGTCGGTGCGGACGGGCTTCTTGAGCTTGTAGGCCCGCCCGCCCACGAAGAAGAGCGTGGAGATGTGGGTCTCGACTACCGCGGCGGGTTCCGCCGGTTCCGGATCGGGCACGGGCCCATCGTGCTACAAACGCGCCCGCACCCGGCCTCGAGGCGCCGACGGGAGGGAGACTAGGTGGAGCGACGTCCGGGCCCCGAGGCCGCCGGCGACGACCACTACGAGGCCGAGATCCGCCGGACCACCCACGGTGTCGCGCACGTCCGGGCGGCCGGCTGGGGGAGCCTCGGCTTCGGTCAGGGCTTCGCCTGCGCCCGCGACCACCTGCCGACCATCGCCGACCAGGTCGTGAAGGTCCGGGGCGAGCGGTCCCGGTTCCACGGTCCCGGCCCCGACGGTGCCCACCTGGCCGGCGACTTCGGGTACCGGGCGCTCGACCTGGTGGGCCGGGCCGCCCACCTGCGCGACGCGCAGCCGGCGTGGATCCGGGAGCTGGTCGACGGCTACGCGGCGGGGTACAACGCGTGGCTGGCCGAGGCCCGGGGCGCCGGATCGCTCCCCGCCTGGTGCGCGGAGGCCCGATGGATCCGCCCGCTCTCCGCGCTCGACCTCTACACCTACCTGGGCGACGTCGCGCTGCTGGGGAGCGGCCGCAACCTCGTGGGCCTGATCGGGCGCGCCGAGGCCCCCGGCCCCGACGGCCCGGTCCCCCCGTCGCCGGCCGGCGGTCTCGGCACCGCCCCGGCGGCGAGCAACGGGTGGGCGTTCGGCGGCGAGGTCACCGACGGCGGACACGGCCTGGTGGTGGCCAACCCGCACTTCCCGTGGTACGGCGAGGCGCGCTTCTGGGAGTGCCACCTCACCATCCCCGGCGTCCTCGACGTGTACGGCGTCTCGCTGCTCGGGGTGCCGGGCGTCCAGATCGGCTTCAACCGCCACGTGGCGTGGACGCACACGTTCTCCAGGGGTCACCGCTTCACCGTGTACGCCCTCGACCTCGTCGACGGCGAGCCCACGCGCTACCGCTACGGCGACACCGTGCGGGCGATGGAACCGACCACCTATTCCGTCGAGGTCGCCGCCGGCGAGCCGGCCGGCGGCGCCGGGGACCCCGGCGGCCTGGTCACCGTCGAACGGACTCTGTGGTCCAGCCACCACGGGCCGATCCTGAACCTGCCCGTCCTCGGCTGGGGCCTCGACACCGCGTACTCGTACCGCGACGCCAACCTCTCCAACACGGGGGTGCTGGAGCTCTTCCTCCGCACCGACCGGGCCGGATCGGTCGACGAGGTGAAGCGCGTCTACGCGGAGGTCGACGCCATGGCCTGGGTCAACACCCTGGCCGCCGACACGACCGGGCAGGCCTGGTACATCGACGGCTCGGCGACTCCCAACCTCTCCGCCGCGGCCCAGGAGCGGTTCACCACCCGGGTCCACGACGACCTCGTCGCCGCCCTGCTGCTCCAGAACCGGATCGCGCTCCTCGACGGGAGCGACCCCGGCGACGAGTGGGTCGAGGAGCCGGGCGCCCGGGAGCCGGGCCTGGTGCCGTTCGCGCGTCTGCCGCAACTGGACCGCCGCGACTACGTGGTGAACGCGAACGACTCGCACTGGCTCTCCCACCCCGACGCCCGGCTCGAGGGCTACTCCGTCCTCCACGGCTTCGAACGGACCCCCCGCTCCATGAGGACGCGCCACGCCCTCCGGGCGGCGGCGGAGCTCGTGGCGAACGGCCCGGTCACCGCCGGGGCGGCGCTCGCGATGGTGTTCTCGAACGTGAGCCTCAGCGCCGCGATGCTGCGCGACGACGTGGTGCGGCGGTGCCGCGAGGCGGGAGCGGTGGAGGTCGACGGGCGCACCGCCGACCTCGGGGTGGTCGCCGAGGTGCTGGCCCGCTGGGACGGCCGCTGCGATCTCGACTCGACGGGCGTGGCGCTGTGGCGGGAGATGATGGCGTCGCTGCCGGAGGGGGCCTGGCTCGACGCCGGTCCCCTGTGGGCGCGGTCGTTCGACCCCGCCGACCCGGTGGCGACGCCGGCCGGCCTGGCCCCGGCCCCCGAGGGCGCCGACGACCCGGTGGTGGCGGCGGCGGCCCGGGCCGTGTTCGCCCTGGAGGCGGCCGGGGTCGCGATCGGTGCGCCCCTGCGCGCCGTCCAGTGGGCGGCCCGCGGCACCGAGCGCGTCCCCGTCCACGGGGGCGGCGAGGGGGAGGGCGTCCTCAACGTGCTGGCTCCCGTGGGTTCGCTCCCGTCGGCCAGCCTCGACCCCGTCCCCGGGACGCCCCCGCCGGTCGACGGCCGGGCGCCGCGCACCGGCCTCGCCGAGGGCGGCTACCAGGTGAGCTACGGGACGAGCTTCGTGATGGCGGTCGAGATGCGGCCCGCGGGGCCGCGCGGCCTCGGTGTGCTCGCCTACGGGCAGGCCGGCGACTCGCTGTCGCCCCACCACCACGACGGCACGGGCGCGTTCGCCGCCAAGAGCACCCGGGCGCTCCTGTTCACCGACGCCGAGATCGACGCCGACCCCGACCTGGTCCGCCGGGTCGTGACCGCGCCCCGGCCCGCCCCGGCGGGTCGCCCGGAGGGGTGACGGCGAACGCGACCGTGCGCGCTCGACGATGTCGGTGGTCGGGGATACCGTGGCGCCCGGAGCAAGGAGGTCGGCCCGTGGGTCGTCGGCTGGTCGTGGTTCCTCTCGTGATCCTCTCCGGTCTGCTCCCGGGCCTCGCGGCGATGCCGGTGAGGGCCGCGGGCCCGGTGAAGACGGCGACGCTCTCGGCCGTGCTGGACGGTACGAGCTCGATCGAGTTCCCCGGCGGCTACGAGATCACCAACGAGGTGATGACGGGGACCTTCGTCGACGCCCGCTACGGCCGGGGCACGTACCGCATCGATGCCACGATGGTCGAGCGGGAGTTCGGCTTCGGCATCTCGGGGGCCTTCGTTCTCCGCTTCCGGGGTCGGGCCACGCTCTCCGGCGCACTGCTCGTTCCCGATGCGGGGTCCGGTGGCGCCCTCGACGGCACGCTGATGGTGGAGTCGGGTACCGGGCGCTTCCGGGGGATGACGGGGGAGCTCGTGTTCCACCTGGACCGATCCGGAGCGTTCAACCCGCCGGATCCCGTGTTCACCAGCGACAGCGGAACCGTCTCGGGAACGCTGCTGTGGGTACGGCCGGCCCGTCCCCGAGCCTGAGGCCGCGTGCGTCACGGGGTGACGATCGGGAAGCCCATCGTGAACGTGTCGAGGAGCCCGAGGAGCTCCTCGAGCGGTCCGCCGGGGCCCTGGACCGCGGCGTCGCCGCGGGCCACGAGATCGGCTAGGGCGGTCGTGCCCCCCGCGAGCTCGGCGAGGGCCGGATGGGTGATCCGCAGCACCGTCTCATCGCCGGCCGGGCCGGGGTCGGGCCGGACCGCGCCGCGATGGAGGGCGCCGTGCTCGATGCCGATCGGGTGCGCCGCACCCGACGGGTCTCCGGGCCGGTCGGGGGTGGGGGTGACCACCACCGTGAGCTCGATCCGCCGCCCGTCGGCGGCGGGTCCGTCGAGGCGCACCCCGAGGAGGTCGATGAGCATCTCGTCGGTGGCGGCGCCGAGCATCTCGGGCCGGGTGAACGGCCCGGCGCCGAGCGGTGCCGGGCCGTGGCGGAGCTCCTGGGCGCCGGTCAGGTAGAAGTCGCGCCAGGGCCCGGACTCCGACTGGTAGCCGAGCTGCTCGAGCGCGTCGGCCTGGAGGAGGCGGGCGTCGGTGTTCGACGGGTCGGAGAACACGAGGTGGGTCAGGACCTCGGCCACCCAGCGGTAGTCGCCCGCGTCGAACGAGGCCCGGGCCCGCTCGAGCAGCGCATCGGCACCGCCCATGAAGTCGACGTAGCGCCGCCCCGCCTCGGCCGGGGGCAGCGGGTGCAGGTGCGCCGGGTGGGCGTCGAACCAGCCCAGGTAGCGCTGGTAGACGGCCTTGGCGTTGTGGTTCGCCGTCCCGTAGTAGCCCCGCACGTGGGGGACCGACGCCAGGCTCGGAGGTAGCTCCAACTGTTCGGCGATCTCGGTGCTGGTGTGGCCGTGGTTGGCGAGGCGCATGGTCTGGTCGTGGAGGTACCGGTACGCGTCGCGCTGCTCACGGAGGAAGCGCAGGCACTCGTCGCGTCCCCAGCGGGGCCAGTGGTGCGTGGCGAAGATCAACTCGGTGCGGTCGCCGAAGAGCTCGATCGCCTCTTGGACGTATCGGCTCCACGCCCGGGCGTCGCGCACCGCCGCGCCCCGGGGCGTGTAGACGTTGTGCAGGGTGCCGGTGCAGTTCTCGGCCGTGCACAGCCAGCCCCGGTCGGGGAAGAAGAAGTTCAACTCGGCGGGGGCCTCGGCCTCGGGCGTCGACTGGAACGCGATGCGAACGCCGTCGACGACCATCTCGGTGCCGGTCTCGGCGATCTCGACCGAGGGCGCGACCAGCCCGATGGTGCCGAGTAGGGGCATCCCCTTGCCCAGCCCGCAGTCGACGTGACCGCGGGCGTCGCGGGGGAGCAGGAGCCCGAACATGTACGACGCCCGGCGCCCCATGACCGTGCCGGCCACCACGTTCTCGTCGACGGCCGCGTCGAGGAAGCCGGCGGGGGCGATCACCGGCACGCGCCCGGAGGCCACGTCGGCCTCGTCGACCACTGCCCGCATGCCCCCGAAGTGGTCGGCGTGGCTGTGGGTGACGATCACCGCGGCGACGGGGCGGTCCTCCACGTGCTCGGCCACCAGGGCCAGCGCGGCGCGGGCCGTCTCCTCGCAGCTCAGCGTGTCGATGACGATCCAGCCCGAGTCCGAGGCCACGAACGTCATGTTGGAGATGTCGATGCCCCGCACCTGGTAGAGGCCGTCGTCGACCCGGAACAGGCCGGCGTGGGCGTTGAGCCGGGCCTGGCGCCACAGGTTCGGGTGCACGGTATCGGGCCCGTCGTCGTCGAGGAACCCGTACGCGTCGAGGTCCCAGACGGCGTGCCCGGCCCGGTGCACCAGGGCCTCCTGGACCGGCTCGGCGATCAGGCCTCGCCGGGCCAGGTCGGCCTCGGTGGCGTCGCGGTCCTCGGTGTCTCCCGGGGTTCCGGGCCGGCCGCCGGCCGGTCCGGTTCGGGCGGCCTCCCACGCGTCACGGGTCGCCGGGGCGGCGCGGCGCCGTTCGCCGTACTGGTCCTGCTCGTCGTGCTCGTCGTGGTCCACGGCGGCAGCTTCGCGCACCTCCGTCCGCTGGTGCGCCGGGGCGCGGGGCCGGCCCGAGCCTCAGCGGCGGGGGGGTCGCGACGCCTGCAGGTCGGTGAGCAGCGCGCGGGTGTCCTGCCGGTGCCGGGGCAGGGGTTCGATCCACGCCCGCGGGTCGGCGGCGGGTACGTGCGCGGCCAGCGACGACCGGAGCTGTGCCACCGTCGACGGCAGGTGCGGGTCCCGTGGGGTGAGCGCCACGAAGCCGTGGGGTCCGTTGACGGCCAGTGTCTCGCCGGCCCGGAACCAGTGCCGGAGGCAGTCGGCCACCGCCACGCGGCGACCGGCCGCGACGAGCGGGGCCGGTTCCGCCTGCACGTCGATCACCACCAGGGCGTACGCGTCGTTGGCGGCGACCTCCAGGGCCGCGCAGTGCTGGTACACCTGATCGACCCGGACCGAGAGGAAGTCGGAGGTGTTCAGGCCGGTCAGGGCGTCGATGCACCCCGCCGGCCCCAGTGCCGCCACGAAGCCCTCGGCCCAACCCCGGGCGACCCAGCGGTCGGCGTGGGCCCGGGCCAGGCGCCGCCGCCGGATCGTCCCCAGGGTCGTCGCCAGGGCGTCGAGGTCGGCGAGCGTCTCCGCCAGGCTCAGGCCGAGCTCGGCCCGCGCCGATCCGAGGGCTTCCAGGGCGGTCCGCGTCTCGGTTCCGGTAACGACCCGGGTCGCGATGTCCTCGGTGGCCGGGCACGGCCACTCGGATTCGTCGATCCCGACGTCGTTCCGGCTGCGCTCCGACCACCGGCGGAGGACGGCAGCCGTCCTCCGCTCGACGCGCGCGGAGGCGTCGGTCTTGATCCCCACGCTCAAGGAGACTGGCCCGCCTGCCGATCATGACGGGGTAATCCGTGCCGAGCGAGCGAGTCGAACAGGCGGGTAGCAGGTGTCGAGGCGATCGCATCCGGCCGGCGCGCCCGAGGTTCGGTCGGCGAGCGACGCCGAGCTGATCCTCCGGTCACGAGCCGGCGAGCAGCCGGCCTTCGCCGAGCTGTACGAACGGCACGTCGCCGCGGCCCGCTCTGCGGCCCGCTCCTACGCCCGGTCGCGCTCCGACGCCGACGACCTGGTCTCCGAGGCGTTCGCGAAGGTCCTGAACGCCCTCTCCAACGAGGGCGGCCCGGAGGTGGCCTTCCGGCCGTACCTTCTCACCTGCGTCCGCAACGCGGCGTTCGACCGCACCCGCCGGGACCGCAAGATCCGCTTCACGGACGAGGTTCCCGAGTCGGCGCCGGCCGGGCTCCCGGGCGATCCGGCCGTCGACGGCCTCGAGCGTCGCCTCACGGCCCAGGCCTTCGCGGGCCTCCCGGAGCGGTGGCGGATGGTGCTCTGGCACACCGAGGTGGAGGGGATGACCCCGGCCGAGATCGCACCGCTGCTCGGCATCGCCCCCAACGCCGTCGCGGCCCTGTCGTACCGGGCCCGGGAGGGCCTCCGGGAGGCGTACCTGCAGGCCCATGTGAGGGAGGAGTCCGACTCCGAGTGCCGCTGGACGGCGAGCCGCCTCGGCGCGTTCGTGCGGGACCGCCTACCGCGTCGTGAGCGGCCCCGTGTCGAGGCCCACCTCGACGGGTGCCTCCGCTGCCGGGCCGCGCTCGACGAGCTCACGGCCGTCAACTCGTCGCTGCGGGCCGTCATCGGGCCGATCGTCCTCGGTGCGGCGTCCACCCGGTACCTCGCGGGGCTGGGGGTGGGCGGCGCCAAGGCCGGCCTCAGCTCGGTGGGCTGGGTGCAGACCATCGTCGCGGCCCCCGCCAAGGCTGCGCTCGTGGGTACGGCGGCGACGGTGGCCGCGGCCAGCGTCACCGTCACGACCGTGGCCCTCGCGACCGGAGGCGGAGGCCGCGCGGTCCCGTCGGCCGCCGCCGGCTCCCGCCCGCCCGTCACCGTCCCTGCTCCCGGGCGCGGGCCGTCGGGCGAACCTCCGGCCGGTCCCGTCGTGAGCACCTCCACGACCACGGCACCGACCCCGACCTCGACGTCGACCCCGGCGAACGAGGACGCGGAGCCCGAACCCGACCCGGACCCGGCGGAAGAGGCCGTGGTCGACCCCGTGATCGATCCGGGTCCCGGCCCGACCACGACGACGATCCCCGTCACGACGACCACCGCCGCGACGACGACGAGCCTGCCGACCACGACCACGACACCCGTGGTGTCCACGTCGACCTCGACGACCTCCACGTCCACGTCCACGACGAGCACGACGACGGTGCCGCCGGTCGGATGGCAGTTCGTCAGCGGTGGCAGTGGCATCTCCGTCTCCGGCGACGGGCACACGGTCGATTTCTCGGGTTCGGGCGAGCGCCGGCTGCTCGCCCACGGCGCGGCCCTGGAGCCCTTCCGGGTCACGCTCGACGGCACGCTCGGCAGGCCCGCCGGTTACCCCGACCGCCTTCCCGGTCGGTCTCTCGGGTACGGGGTGTTCGTCCGGGCGGCGGTCACGGACGGTGGCATCGTCACCGGCTACACGTTCCAGGTCGACCCCGGCGTGGGCGGCTTCAAGCTGGCCTGCTGGGACGCCCGGGGCGAGGAGCACACACTCGTCGTCGTCGCGGCTCCCGCCGCCGACCTCTTCGGTCGCCACGCGGTCGACGTCTCCTCGGAGGCCGACGGCCGCGTCACCTTCCGCTCCGACGGCGTCAACGTGTTCGGCGGTCCCGTGGACCTGGCCGATCTCTCCCGGGAGTCGTGCGAGGTGGCGCCGGGCGAACGGGTCGGCCTCCGGGCGTGGTCCGACACCACGGCGACGATCGAGCGCTTCTCGGTCTCGGTGGCCGGCGGCGGCGCCACGTCGGCGGCCAAGGCCTCGGGTGCCGGGTCGTGGAGCCCGTTGCTCCTGGGGGCCGGTCCCCTCGCCGGGCTGGCTGTGGAACGGTCGCGCCGACCGCGCCGCTCGCGGGGGTCACGGCGATCCCGCTCGTCCGGGCGACGGGGTTGACCGGTGAAGGCTGCGTCATGGTTCGGCGGCAGGGGCGTCTCTAGTCGGTGCAGTGGCGGCGGGAGGTTCCCGTGGCCCGACGAAGCCGACCGCCCCGCTGCACCCCGACCGGCCGGCCGATCGCCGGACCGGGAGTGCCTGCGCAACGGCGCGCAGGCGCGTAGGCGCCGACGGTCGACGCCGACGGGAGAGGAGCTGCGATCGGGCCTGTCGAACCAGGCCCGCTGCCCCGCCGCTTGCCGGCAGGCCCGATCGCCAGCTCGGAGGTCTTGATATGGACGTCATGCACCAGGTCGATGCGCCGGGCGGCGCCCCGGAGAACCACTCGAGTGACGACTACGACCCGTGGCTCTCCGACGACCGCGACGTGGTGGTCCGCGCCCTGGACCTCGGGCCCGACCCGGCGGTGGTCCTGGAGGTCGCGCGTGACGGCTCCGAGTGCCCGGCCCGGATCACCTGGGCCAGCGTCGCCTTCACCAAGCTGGTGGGCCTGGCGGCACCCGACGTAGTCGGGAAGCGACTCGACTCGATCGAGGAGACGCCCGCCCGCGCCGAGGCCTGGATGGCCTTCGGCGAGGTGCTGTCGGGACCGGGGGGAGCACGGATCGAGACGGCGCCCGTACCATCGGCCGACGGCGATGCGGTCAAGATGGACGCCGGGATCTCACCCCTGCGGGTCGGCGGTGTGACGCACCACCTGCTCGTGGTCCTGCGCCCGGCGTCCGGCGGGTTCGTCGCCGAGGCGAACCGCCCGGTTCCGCATCACGATCCGGTGACCGGACTCCCGGACCGGTCGCAGTTCATGGAGCGCCTGCACCACTCCCTCCGCCCGCTGCGCAGCGACGAGGTCGCGGTCCTGATCCTCTCGATCGACGGGCTGGACCGTGAGGCCGACTCCCCGCCGCGGGGGCGTGGGCCCCGGCTGCCGGCTCCGGGCACCCCCGCCGACGAGCTGCCCGACGAGGCGGCGGTCGAGGTGGCCGAACGGCTCCGGGCCGCCGTGCGGGGCGAGGATCTCGTCGCGCGCGTCGGACCCACCCGATTCGCCGTGGTCTGCGACGTCCTCACCGACGCCGACGAGGCCCGCCGCGTCCTTCGCCGCATCCGCAGGTTCCTCGCGACCCCGATAGAGACGGGCCGGGAACTGGTGAGCGTCGCGGTCTCGTACGGAGTCGCCGTCTCCCATCCGCGCGACCAGGCCGAGGCGGTGCTCGCCCGCGCCGAGGCGGCTCTCGCGGTCACCCCTATCGCGGGGCGCGCCGGGGGCCACACGGGCTGAGGCCCGAGCGAGCTCGGACCCCGCCGGCCGGCCCGTCGCCGGGGCGGGCAGCCGGTAACGTCGGCCCCCGATGCCGGCCGACCTCGACCCGTCGGGTCCCCTGGGGCCACCACCGCCGGGTGCCCGGGCGTCGGGACGCGGCCGCCGCATGGCCGGACTCGGGCTGGTCGCCCTGGTCGCCGGCCTCGGAGTGGGGGCCCTGACGGCGGGCCTGACCGGTGGTGGCGGCGGCGGGGCCTCGGGGGGCCGTGACGGCACCCCGACCAGCACCACGGCTCCGGTCTCCACCAGCTCCAGCACCTCCACGTCGTCGTCCACCACGACCAGCACCTCCACCACCTCGTCCACCACGACCACCACCGTCGCCACCACGACCACCACGGCCCCGGTGCCGTCGTTCGCATCGGTGACCGTGCCCGCCACGGCGGACTGCAACGCGACTCCGATCATCACCGTGTCGTGGCGGGCGGTGAACGCGACCGGGGTGGCGATCAGCATCGACGGGTCGGGCACGTTCGGCACCTACCCCGCCCGCGGGTCGGCCGAGGTCCCGTTCTCGTGCGGCTCCCCCTCGCACCGCTACACCTTCACCACGCAGGGCGCGAACCCGCCGGCCCGCGAGGTCCGCACGGTCCTCCAGACCCCGCCCGACACGGGATAGCCGCCCGGGCTAGGGTCCGGACCGGTGCTCGATCCGGGACGAGGGTCATGACACGTGGGTTCCGGCGGTTCCTCCGCCGCACCGACCGCGAGACGGTCCGCCAGGTGACCCTCGGGCTGACCGCCGTCGTGGTCATGGTGGCGATCGGGGTGGCCCTCCAGGCCGGCCGCAGCGGCGGACCGTCCAGTGCCGACGCCGCACCCGGCGACGGGCCCGGCGGGCCGGCGAGCACGGTGAGCTCCGCCCCGCCGACCAGCTCGACCCTCCCGCCGACCACGGTCCCGGGCCGGCCGGTGCCGCGCCCGCAGATCGTCAGCTTCGACGTGCCGGCCCGCGTGTCGTGCGGGACGGTCACCTCGATCAAGGTCCGCTGGGCGACCTCCGACGCCACGATCGTGAAGCTCGACGTCGACGCCAGCGGCGCCTTCCAGTTCGACGCGCCGACGGGTTCGGCGCGGCTGCCGTTCCCGTGCGACGGGGGCGGTCACAGCTACCGCCTGGTGGCGGTGGGGGCCGACGGGCACGAGGTCGCGAAGCTCCGCCGCGTCGAGCAGGTCCCGTAGGGCGCGATAACGTTTGGCCCCCGGTTACCGGTGGGTAACTTGGAGTGGTTGGACAAGGCCGGCGTCCGAAGGAGTACGACCATGGCCGATTTCTCCCTCGAGCTCAACGAGGACCAGCTCCAGATCCAGAAGTGGGTCCACGACTTCGCCGAGAACGTCATCCGACCCGTCGCCCACGAGTGGGACGAGCGTGAGGAGACGCCCTGGCCGGTGATCGAGGAGGCCGCCAAGGTCGGCCTCTACTCGCTCGACTTCGTGACCAACGCCTTCATGGACCCCACGGGGATCACCTTCCCGCTGGTCATGGAGGAGATGTGCTGGGGCGACGCCGGGATCACGCTGGCCATCTTCGGCACCACGCTCGGCGTGTCGGGCATCCTCGGCAACGGGACCCCCGAGCAGATCGCCGAGTGGATCCCGCAGTGCTTCGGGACCCCCGACGACATCCACATCGCGTCGTTCGCGGTCAGCGAGCCCGACGCCGGATCCGACGTGTCCAACCTGCGGACCCGGGCCGTCTACGACGAGGCCACCGACGAGTGGGTCCTCAACGGCACCAAGACCTGGATCACCAACGGCGGCATCGACAAGGTGCCCAACGTCCACGTGATCGTGGCCTCCGTGGAGCCCGAGCTGAAGTCCCGCGGCCACGCCAGCTTCGTGGTGCCCCCGGGCACGCCCGGCCTCTCGATGGGGCAGAAGTTCAAGAAGCACGGCATCCGGGCCAGCCACACCGCCGAGGTCGTGCTCTCCGACTGCCGAATCCCGGGGTCGTGCCTGCTGGGCGGCAAGGAGAAGCTCGACGAGCGTCTCGCCCGCGCCCGGGAGGGCAAGCGGACCCGGACGCAGGCCGCCATGAGCACCTTCGAGGCCAGCCGACCCCTGGTGGGCGCTCAGGCCCTCGGCATCGCCCGGGCCGCGTACGAGTACTCGCTCGACTACGCCAAGGAGCGTCAGGCCTTCGGCCGGCCGATCATCGACAACCAGGCCATAGCGTTCAAGCTCGCCGACATGAAGATGGAGATCGACGCCGCCCGGCTCCTCGTGTGGCGCGCCACCTGGATGGCTCGCAACGGCAAGGAGTTCACCTCCGGCGAGGGCTCCATGAGCAAGCTCAAGGCCGGCGAGGTCGCCGTGAAGGCCACCGAGGAGGCCATCCAGATCCTCGGCGGCTACGGGTACGTGCGGGAGTACCCGGTCGAGCGCTGGCACCGCGACGCCAAGATCTACACGATCTTCGAAGGGACCTCCGAGATCCAGCGTCTCGTCGTCGCCCGCGCCATCTCCGGCATCCACGTCCGCTGACCCTCCCCTCGCTCGGCGCGGTGGGGAAGGCGCGTCCCCCGGCGGCGGGGTGGGGTCGGATTCAGCGCGTCGCCCGGCCCGCGGGCTCGTCGGCCCGCACGCCGCGCAGGCCGAACCACGCCATCTCGGCCAACCAGCGGGCCAGCCGGGCCGGCTCCACGGCCGCCTCCGCCTGACCCGCGGCGCCCGCGTCGCCGCCGGCTCCGGCTCCGGCTCCGGCCATGCGGCGGCTGGTCGCCTCGGCCATCCCCACGACGGCGTGGGCGAGGGCCAGGCGGTGGTCGGCGGGGACGTCGATCTCGATCATCGTCGCCACCAGCTCGGCGATGCCGTCGATGGTCCGCTGGGCGATGGCGGCGAACTGGCGGTCGTTGCGCACCGACGCGCCGAACAGCAGCCGGAACGCGGAACCGTGAGCCGCCACGAAGTCGAAGTAGGCGGCGAACCCGAGCTCCACGCGCTCGCGCCCGCTGCCGGCCCGGGCCGCCGCCGCGGTGATGCGGCCCGTGATGTCGCGCTCCACGTCTTCGAGGAGCTCGGCGTAGAGCGCCCGCTTGGACGGGAAGTGCTGGTAGAGGACGGGCTTGGTCACCCCCGCGGTGAGCGCGACGTCGTCCATCGACGTGGCGTGGAAACCCTTCTCCGCGAACACCTCCAGGGCGACGCGCAGGAGCTGGCGCCGCCGTCGTTCGGCGGGCAGTCGGGCGGGCATGGCGGGGGCTGGGGGTGGTCGCGGGCGGGGTTCGGCGCGCCGACCGTCAGGAGTAGTCGATGACCGAGCGCGCGACCTCGCCCGAACCCATGGCCTCGAACGCGTCGTTGACCTGGTCGAGCGTGATGGTGCGCGACACCAGCTCGTCGAGCTTGAGCTTCCCCTCCTGGTAGAGGCCGGCCAGCATCGGGATGTCGCGGTGCACGTTGCTCGACCCGTACCACGAGCCCCGGACCTGCTTCTCGCCCATGACGAGGCTCAGCGCCACGTCGACGTCGAAGCGGGACTCCATCTTGGGGACCCCGACGATGACGGCCTGGCCGCCGCGGCGGGCCATCTCGAACGTCTGCATGACCGTGGACTCGAGGCCGATCACCTCGAACGCGACGTCGGCCCCGCGCCCGCTCGTGAGCTCCTGGACCTGGGCCACCGCGTTGCCGTCCGACGCGTTCACGGCGTCGGTGGCTCCGAAGTCGCGGGCCCGTTCCAGCTTCCCCTCCACCATGTCGACGGCGATGATCCGCTCGGCCCCGGCCAGCTTGGCGCCCTGGATCACGTTGAGGCCCACACCCCCGGCCCCGACGACCGCCACGGAGTCGCCGGGGCGGATCGAGGCGGTGTTGAGCGCGGCGCCGACGCCGGTCAGCACCCCGCAGCCGATCAGGGCGGCCGAGGTGAGCGGGATGTCGTCGGAGATCTTGACCGCGCCCATCGCGGGGACGACCGTCTCCTCGGAGAAGGTGCCCGACGCCGCCATGTGGAACAGCGACTGGCCCCCCAGCGAGAAGCGGCTGGTGGTGTCGAGGAGACCGCCGGTCATAATCGCCATCGAGCCGACCTCGCACAGCTCGCCCTGGTCGCGGGCGCAGAAGTAGCAGGTGCCGCACTGCGGTACCCACGAGATGACCACGTGGTCGCCCTCGGCCAGGTTCGTCACGCCCTCGCCGACCTCGACCACGGTGCCGGCGCCCTCGTGTCCGAGCACGGCCGGGAGCGGCTGGAGCAGCTGGCCGGTGGTGACCGAGAGGTCGGAGTGGCAGACCCCCGACGCGCCGAGCCGGACCCGGACCTCACCGGCCTGCGGTGGCGCGAGGTCGACGTCGGCGATCTCGAGCTTGCTCCCGATCTCCTTGCACACGGCTGCCTTGGGCATGGGGGACCTCCGGGTCCTCGGGGACGCGCCACACCGGCGCGGTGGGCGATCTGACCGGAGAGTAATGCCTAGTGGAAGGAGCGCTCCCCCCGCTCCTCGCGCTCCGCGGCCCGGATGCCGTAACCGAGCACGATCGGGACCGGCAGCACCACGCAGCACACCACCAGGGCACCCACCGTCACCCCGACCGTCCAGCGGGGGAAGTCGGTCGCCGCACCGTAGGTGAACACCGCGATCGCCACGAGGAGCGCGCCGTAGCCGACCCGCTTGCCGGCCTTGACCATCCGGGCCAGGCGGGCCCGCTTGCGATCCACGGCGTCGGCGGGCGTCGGGGTGGTCGGGGGACCGGGGGCCATCAGCTCCATCCCATCACGGCGAAGGCGCGGGCGAGGGCATCGGGCAGCCCGTCGATCGAGAAGTGCCTCCGGGCCGCGTCGCGGTTCGCGGCGAGCGGCTCCGGGTCCGGACGCGCCAGCCACCGGGCGAGCGCGCTCGGGTCGTCGAGCGGGAAGAAGCGCAGGCCCCGTGAGGTGATCTCGTCGAGGACGGGGTACCGGCCGGCGGCCAGGGGCCGGCCCGCCGCCACCGATTCGATCACCGGGTTCCCGAAGCCCTCCCAGGTCGACGGGAACACCACCGCGTCGGCCGCGGCGTAGGCGTCGGCCACGCACGGGGCGCGCCCGACGGTCGTGCGCACCCCGGCGCCGGCCAGCAGCCGCTCGAGGGTGGGTCCGTACCCGTCCTCGGCCGGGCCGGTGATCCAGTAGACGACGCGGCCCCCCGCGGCGGTGTCGAGCGCTTCGGCGAACTCGAGGCCGCCCGGCACGTTCTTGCGCTCGATGGCCCGGGCCGGATGGAGGAGCACGAGGTCGTGTGGGCCGAAGCCGAGGTGGCCGCGGGTGCGGTCGCGATCGCCGGGCTCCGGGTCGATCTCGAAGCGGTTGTGGACGGTCACCGCCGGGATCCCTCGTACCGCCAACTCCCGGCGGGACCGCTCGTTCACGGTCACGTGCAGGGCACCCTCGATGTCGGGCGGGAACGGCCCGGGGCCGCCGGTGCCGGCGAGGTTCGGCCGCTGCCAGGGCAGGTCGTGGTGGTGGAGCACGACCCGGACCCCCGACGCGGCCAGGTCGGCGGCCGCGCCCGCCGCCGCGGCCGCGGCGGCGGGGTGCACGGGCAGGGAGCAGACGTTCTCCATCACGACCAGGTCGCGGCCGTCGGCGCCGGTGAGGATCGCGTCGCGGAAGCGCTCGGCGTCGTCGACGCCCCCCGCCTCCAGGTCACCGGTCCGGGCCGGCCCGTGGATGCGGCCGGCGACGCGCGTCACCGCGAAGCCGATCTGCTCGAGTGCGGTATGCCACTTGGCGGCCTCGACCGACACCCCGTCGGTGCCGCCGAGCCGGTACGACACGATCACGGCCCGCACGCCCGCAACCGTAGGCCAGGCCCGGCCCGGGAGCGGCTGGGACCACCTCTCCCCAGCATGTTGCGATCGACCCACGTATCACCCGGCCGATCGCAACATGCTCGGGGGGACGGGCAGGCCTCGGCTCAGGTCCGCGCGGTCAGGAGAGCAGGGGGGTGAGGCGGCGGTTGGTGGCGTCGAGGATGGCTCGCGCCACGGCGTCGGCCTCGGAGTGACCTCGAACCAGGGCTGAGCCCGACATCACCTGCTCGCCGTGGGGCAGCACGAACACCACGGTGACCACCGCCACGTCGTGCATTCCCACCCGGACCACGTGGGCGCTCTCCACGTCGACGCGCTCGGCCGCCGCCTCGAGTTGGCGCAGCGCGTCGACCGTCGCCGCCGCCACGAGCCGGTGCTGGGCGCTGGAGGCCACCGAGCCCTCGGCGAAGCCCACCGCGGTGTCGTCGTCGCGGGTCAACGTGACGCGCACCAGCGAGCGCAGGCCGCTCGCCTCCGCGGTGATGGCGCTGATCAGCGGACGGAACTCGAGCCCGGACTCGTAGGCGTAGGGGCCGTCGTCAGGGCCGATCTGGACCACCGAGACGACCCGCCGGTCGAGCTCGAGGCCGAAGCTGGCCAGGGCCACCGACTGCACGTCACGGGCGATCTGCTTGGCGTGCTTGCCGGGCCGGGCGAGCACGTGGAGCTCCACCACCCGGCCGGTGTCGTCGACGACCACCCGGGCGGCCGAGATCTCCGCGAGCCGGCAGAGCTCCTCCTCGAGAGACCGCGCGACGTGGTCGTCGACGCCGCCGTCGGTGTCGTGGCCGAGCGAGGTGCCACCGCGGTGCCCGTTGCCGCGGTCATGATGATGCCCCGCATCACCGGCCGGGTCGCGGGGCCGTTCGTCCTGATCGTCAAACATGGTTCCCCACCATGAGATCGTTCACCATGGTCGCAGCATGGTCGATCGCCGTCCCTAGCCTCGCCGTCCCTAGCCTCGTCGGGCCCCGCCCACCCGAGCCCCGATGTCGGACCCGCCGGGCCGAACGCTAACCGGATACGAGCCCGGGCGCGGGGATGTCCGGGTGGTGGGTATCGACAACGGGGATTCGCCGGCGATCCCCGGATCGGGCTTGCACGACGCCACGATTCCCGCGATGCTGCTGTGGCTGGTGTCGCCTTGTGGGGTGAATGTCCGCGCCGGGCGGTGCCCGAGTCCCTAAGGTCGGCGGTCGGAAAGGCCGATGACCACGGGGAAGAGGGTCGCCCGAGCACCAGCAGGAGGAGGAGGGGAGCCGGGAACAACAACGACGATCCGGCGGAGACGGCAAGACCCCAGTGGGGTTGGCGGTAACAAGCCTCTGCGTCCTCTGAGCGAAGCGGTGCCCCACGGGCCAGGAGAAGCGCCCCGGGAGCAGCGTCCGCAAAGGGGGAATGCTCCCATGAAGAAGGTCGCGGTTCGTCTCGCCCTGGTGGCCTCGTCGGTCGCCGCTCTGCTGCTCGCCGGCGGTGCCGGCTACGGCATCCGTTGAGCCCCCGCGGGGGTCTTGCCGCCTCCGCCCGATCGTCCCCGGCGCCGCCCCACGAACGGACATGGACACCCAGTCGGCCCCGCGGGGCCTCACGCGCTACGTGGTGATGGCGGGCGCCGCCGGCGTCCTCGCCACCGTCGCGCTGGCCTGGGACCGGCCCGGGCCCTCGTGGGTGCCGTTCGCGTTCCTCGCCGCCCTCTTCGCCTACGCCGAGAACGTGGCGCTCGACCTGCCCTCGGGCGGCTCGATGAGCTCCAGCTTCATGCTGGTCATGGCCGCGGCCGTGATCTTCCGGGCCGAGGCCGCTCCGGTAGGGGTGGCGGCCATCGGCCTGTGCGGCGGCCTCTACCTGCCCCACCTGCGCCGCGGCGAGTGGCGCAAGGTGATCGGCAACACCGGGGCCTTCGGGCTGGCCGCGGCCGCGGTGGCCGCCCTGTCCCTCGCCTACCCGGAGTCGCTGCTGCGCAACCCGGCGGCCCTCATCGCCGGCTCGGCCGTGATGGCGGTGGCCTTCTTCGCGGTCAACACCGTCGTGGTGGCCGGGTACTACGCCCTCGCCACCGGCGAGCCGCTCCGGCCCGTGCTGGGCGCCATGCTGCGCCACGGCCACCTCCAGGTGTACCCGTTCGCGGTGCTGGGCGTGATGCTCGGCCGCCTCTACCTCGACCTCGGGGTCTCGGTGCTGCCGCTCTTCGTGGTGCCGGTACTCGTGGCCCGCCAGACCTTCGCGTCGTACCTCGCCCTGCGCCGGGCCCACGAGGACACCGTGCGGGTGCTGGTCGGCGCCCTCGAGGCCAAGGACCACTACACCGCGGGCCACGCCGAGCGGGTGGCGCGCTTCGCCGACTACATGGGCCGGGAGCTGGGCTTCGGGTTCACCCGCCTCGAGCGCCTGCGCCTGGCGGCGTTGATGCACGACGTCGGCAAGCTCATCGTGCCCAACCACCTCCTCAACAAGCCCGGCAAGCTCACGGCCGAGGAGTACGCGCGGGTTCGCCGTCACGAGCCCGTCTCGGTCGAGATCCTGACCGCCATCGACTTCCTGGCCCCGGTGGCGCCGTCGGCCTCCGGCGAGTTCTCGCGCTTCGAGAACGTCGACGAGGAGCGACCCGTGGAGCCGTTCATCGTGGCCGTCGCCGACGCCTTCGACGCCATGACCTCCACCCGGTCGTACCGCAAGGCGCTCAGCCAGTCGGTGGCCGTCTCCGAGCTGCGCGACAAGGCCGGGTCCCAGTTCCATCCGTCCTGCGTCGACGCCCTGGTCGCCGCGCTCGAGCGCCGGGGCGAGGTGTACGGCGCCGGCCACGAGGAGGACGCGGAGCACTTCGACCAGCCCCCGCCGGCCGCGGGCCTGGGCTCGGCCGGCCTCGGCGACCTCGTCCCCGACCCGCGAGACAGGAGCACCTGATGACCGGTGCCGACGACCGCCTCCGCGCCCGGGCCGCCCTCGTCGCCGTCCTCACCGCCGCCGTCGGTGTGGTGGCGCACGTCGTCGCGCCCGACACCGAGGCTTTCACCGTCGTGGTGCTCACCGGCGCGGTGGCCTTCGGGGAGCTCGTGGAGCTGCGCCCGCCGCGCCGCACCGCGATCCCCCTCGCCTTCGCCGTGCTCCTGGTGGTCGCCCGGGCCCTCCCCGTGGGAGAGGGGCTGGCGGCCTTCGCGGCGGGCGAGGTGATCGCCGCCGGCGTGCGGCTCAGTCCGCAGGGGTTGCGCGCCCGCGCCGGCGTCGCAGCCGCCCGAACGTTGGTGGCGCTCGTGACGCTGGCCACGTTCCACTACGTGATCGACGGGTGGGGCAACCGGTCGCGATGGGTGGTGCTCGTCGCACTGGCGGCCGGGTCGATCGGCGGCCTGGCGGTGCACGAGGTGCTCGTCTACCTGGAGACGCGCCGCCGCCCCGCCCCCCTGGTGGAGCGGTCCGCCGAGCTGGCCCTGGTCACGAGCGCCATGCTGATGGCCATCGGGTACGGCGGCGTGGGGGGCGACGGCGCCATGGGCCTCGGCGGCGCGGCGATGTTCTCGATGCCCCTGCTCGCCGCCTGGTACTCGTTCATGCACCTGCACTCGACGCGCCGTACCTACGACCAGACGATCCGCGCCCTCTCCTCCGTACCCGAGCTGGGTGGACTCGTCCGGGAGGGGCACGCGGCCCGCGTCGCGGAGCTGGCCGTCGCGATGGGGCGGGAGCTGCGCCTCGACCGCGCCGAGGTCGACCACCTGGAGACGGCCGCGTTGCTCCACCACATCGGCCACGTCTGCCTCGACGATCCCGAGGTGCTCGGGCGCCCGGTCGAGATGGCGGAGGTCGCGGCGACCGGGGCGGAGATGCTCGCCGGCAGCGACCACCTCCGCCCGATGAGCGAGATCGTGGCCACGTCGGCATTCGGGCCGGGCACCGCGCCGGGCGACGTGGCGCCGGAGCGGGTTCTCGCCGGCCAGATCCTGCGGGTGGCCAGCGCCTACGACGAGCTGGCCGGCGGCTCCGTCGACGACGGCATCGCGGCCCGGGAGACGCTGTTCTCGAGCCCGGTGTACTCCTACGACGTACGGGTGGTGACCGCTCTCGACCGGGTGCTGGCCCGGCGGGAGTCGCCGCGCCGCTCGGACCGGGCCGCCACCGCGGTGGCCGAGCGCGAGCTCGAGGACCGCGACGCCCGGTAGCACACCGCCACCAACCCGACGGCGAGGACCAGGTCGCCGAAGCTGAGCAGCTGGTTGACCGGCGCGCGGACGAGGATGCGGTCGTCGAGCACGGTGAGCAGGTCGCCGGGCCGTTCCGGGCGGTGCTTGACGGTGGTGACCAGCTCGGCACCCGCGGGCGGCCGGTAGGGCATGCCGCCGTTCAGCGCGATGACCACGGCGTTCATCGCCACCCCGATCACCACGATCGACATGGCCCGGAGGCGGAGGTTGGCCAAGCCGAACCCGAGGATCAGCACGTAGCTGGCCAGGAGGATCGCGAAGCCCACGTCGTCGGCGCGGCCGTCGGGCATCGGGGCGGCCACCACCGCGATCTGCAGGCCGAAGCCGGCGAGGAGCAACCACGGGTGCTCCAGGTGGACGCTCGCGAGGCGGCGGAAGCTCCCGCCCGTCACCAGGACCACGAGCAGGGCGAGCAGCAGGGCCACCGCCATGAAGGGCACGGAGCGAGGGTAGCTACGATGCGCCCCGTGGACGGGGAATCGACCGGGGGAGCAGTCCGCCACGGCGACGTCGTCTACGCGGTCGACGGCCCGGTCGCGCGGTTGACCATCGACCGGCCCGAACGACGCAACGCCATGTCGTACGGGGTGATGGCCGGCCTGCGCGAGTCGGTGGCGGCCGCCCGCTCCGACGACGCGGTCCGGGTGGTCGTCCTCACCGGCGCCGGGGACCAGGCGTTCTGCGCCGGGGCCGACCTCTCCTCGATCGGTGACGGGTCGCCCGGTGGAGCGGGAGCGGCGGCCGCACACGAGGGTCGGGGCCTGCTGGCGGCGCTGTTCCGCGACCTGTGGTCGCTCGGCAAGCCGACGGTCGCGCGTGTCCGGGGCTACGCGCTGGCCGGGGGGTTCGGCCTGGCGCTGGCGTGCGACTTCGTGGTCGCCGCCGACGACGCCCGCTTCGGGACCCCCGAGGTGAAGGTGGGCCTGTGGCCGTACATGATCACCGTGCCGTTGCTCCGCTCGATGCCGCCCAAGAAGGCGCTGGAGCTGATGTCGACGGGCCGGCGGGTCGACGCCGCCGAGGCCGAGCGGATCGGCTTCGTGACCCGGGTGGTGCCGGCGGGCGAGCTCGACGCCGCCGTCGACGAGCTGGCCGCCACGCTGGCCGCCACGTCGCCGCTCGTGTCGCGCTGGGGACGGCAGTCGTTCTACCGGGCCCTGGAGATGCGGGCCGACGAAGCGCTCGACTACCTGCAGGCGATGCTGAGCGTGACCACGCTCTCCGAGGATTCGGCCGAGGGCATCACCGCGTTCCTGGAGAAGCGCTCCCCCGAGTGGCGGGGGCGCTGACGTGCGCCCGCGCGTGGGTGGTCGCGCACGGTCGGGGGTGTTGACGTGACCTCCACCGGGGGCGGCGACGTCCACGACTGGGGCCCGCTCGTGGGCGACCTCGCCGAGCGGCGTGAGCGCGCGCTCGCCATGGGCGGTCCCGACCGGGTGGAGCGCCAGCGGTCCCTCGGCAAGCTCACGGTGCGCGAGCGTCTCGACCTGCTGCTCGACCCCGGCACGTGGGTCGAGTACGGGCTCCTCGCCGACCACATGGATCCCGGCCTGGGCGACCGCTACCTGGCCGCCGACGGTGCGATAACCGGTATCGGGGCGATCGACGGGCGCCCGGTGGCGGTGGCGGCCTACGACTTCACCGTCATGGCCGGGTCGATGGGTCGGGTCGGCGAGGACAAGATCGCCCGCCTGCGCGCCCACGCGTTGTCCCAGCGCATCCCCATGGTGTGGCTGCTCGACTCGGCCGGGGCGCGCATCCAGGCCACGAGCGGCTCGGGGTTCGCCGGCGCCGGGGCGCTCTTCCGGGAGCAGGTGGCGATGAGCGGCGTCGTCCCGATGGTCGCCGCCATGCTCGGTCACTGCGCGGCCGGAACGGCCTACATCCCGGCTCTGGCCGACTTCGTCCCCATGGTCAAGGGCACCTCGTCGATGGCTCTGGGCGGCCGCCACCTCGTGAAGGCGGCGGTGGGAGAGGACGTCACCGAGGAGGAGATGGGCGGCTCCGCGGTGCACACCACGATCTCCGGGGTCGCCGACCTCGAGGTGGCCGACGACCGCGAGTGCCTGGCGACGGTGCGGCGCTACCTGTCGTTCTTCCCCGCCCACAACCGGGAACGCCCGCCGGTGCGTGAGGCGGGCGCCGCCGGTGCTCCGGCCGACCCGGTCGACCGGCGCTGCGAGGAGCTCTACGGGATCGTGCCCACCGCGCCGCGGCGGGCCTACGACATGCGCAAGGTCGTGACCGCCGTCGTCGACGGCGGCGACGTCCTGTGGATCAAGCCCGGCTGGGCGAAGAACATCCTGACGGGTCTGGCCCGGGTCGGCGGCGAACCGGTGGGGGTCGTCGCCAACCAGCCCATGGTCCTGGGCGGCGCGCTCGACGTGAACGCCGCCGACAAGGCCGCCCGCTTCGTGTGGCTCTGCGATGCGTTCAACATCCCGCTGGTCTTCCTGCACGACGTTCCCGGCTTCATCGTCGGGTCGGCCGTGGAGAAGCAGGGGATCATCCGCCACGGAGCCAAGATGCTCTTCGCGGTCAGCGAGGCGACGGTGCCGAAGGTCTCGGTGGTGCTGCGCAAGAGCTACGGCGCCGGGTACTTCGTGATGAACGGCATGGCCTACGAGGCCGACTACATCGTCGGGTGGCCCACGGCCGAGATCGCGGTCATGGGGCCCGACGGCGCGGTGAACATCATCCACCGCAAGACCCTCGAGGCGATCCCCGACGAGGCCGAGAGGGCCCAGCGGCGCCTCGAGCTCGCCGAGGAGATCCGCGCCCACATCGATCCGTACGTCGCGGCCGGCCACGCCCAGCTCGACGCCGTCATCGACCCCGCCGACACCCGCCGGGCCATCGCCGAGGGTCTCCGGGTCGCCCGCGACAAGCGCGTCGAGCGCCCCTGGCGCAAGCACGGCGTGCTCCCGGTCTGACGAGTCGCTCGACGGATCGGGTGCTCCACCGCGCCGACCCGGGCCCACCGCCCGGCGGAGCGGGCGCCGGTCCGGCGTCGCCCGAGGGGCGCGGCGATCGCCCGGCCGGCGGGTAGGGTGCCGGCCCATGGCTGAGGTCCGAGCGGAGATCACCGCGAACGTGTGGCAGGTGACGGCCGAGCTGGGGCAGCTCGTGGGCGAGGGCGACGAGATCTGCATCCTCGAGTCGATGAAGATGGAGATCCCCGTGGTCACCGAGACGCCCGGCGTGCTGGCCGAGCTCCACGTGGCGCCCGGCGACGTCGTCCAGGAAGGCGACCTGATCGCGGTCATCGACGAGTCGTGATCCGCTGGGAGGAGCCGGCGCCGGAGGTTGCGCTGGCCGTCATCGATCGCCCGGAACGCCGCAACGCCCTCGACGCCGAGCACTGCCTCGACCTCCTCGGGCGCGTCCAGGCCGCGTCGGGCATCCGGGCGCTGGTGCTGACGGGGGAGGGCTCGGCGTTCTGCTCGGGAGCCGACCTCGGCCGCCGGGCCGCCGACGTGGGGTCCGGCGCGGGGTCCGCCGCCGGATCGGGGGCGCCTTCCGGAGCTCTCGAGGAGGGAGGTGGCGACTCCCTGCGCCCGGCGTTCGAGCGTCTGCTGTCGGCCGTCGTCGACCTGCCGGTACCGGTGATCGCGGCGGTCAACGGGCCGGCCCTCGGCGCCGGCCTCCAGCTGGCGGTGGCCTGCGACCTGCGGGTCGTGTCGGCGCAGGCCCGGCTCGGGATCCCGGCCTCGAAGCTGGGCGTCGTGCTGGGCGCGCCCAACGTCGCCCGCCTGGCCGGAGTGGTCGGCACCGCGTGGGCGCGCGACCTCCTCATCACCGGCCGCACCGTCGACGCCGCCGAGGCCGATCGCATGGGCCTCGTACACCGGACCGCCCCCGACGCCGCCTCCACCGTGGATGTCGCGATCGAGTGGGCGACCGAGATCTCGGGGCTCGCGCCGTTGACCGTCGCAGGGCACAAGCGGGCCCTCAACCTGGTCGCCGAGGCCGCGGCGCTCGGCCCCGACGCCCGGGCGGAGATCGAACGGCTCGAGGCCGAGGCGTTCGCCAGCCGCGACCTCTCCGAGGGCCTGGCCGCGTTCGCCGAGAAGCGCACGCCGCGGTTCGAGGGGCGCTGACCGGCGCGAACCCGCGTTCGCGCACCGGGGGTTAAGCGCGACCGGAGCCTCAGAAGTTGCCGGGCAGCATCCGCTCCAGGTGGCTGTCGAAGACGAACAGCACGGCCGCGAACGGGATCAGGCCCGCCACCCACGTACGCCAGCTCTTGTGGCGGTGGAACAGCCACCACCACCCGAACCCGACGACGGCCAGCACCGCGCCCCACCCGGCCAGCACCAACCGGTCGTGCCCCGTGCCCCACGACGCGCCGGGGGCGTCGAGGTGCACCACGGGCTTCGTCGCGATGTGGACGGGGGCCGGAGCCGGCGGCGGGCTCTTCGGCGCGTCGAGCACCGCGGTGGCGACCAGGCGTTGGGCGGCGGAGTACTTGGGGTTGCAGGTGGTGAGCGTTAGCGTGGCCAGCGGTTGGCCGGGCTTCGTGGGGTCGGGGTGCGGGTCGAGGACGGCGACGTCGCTCGGCCGGACCACCTGGAGACCCTGGACCCGGTACTTGAACGTCCCCGTGAGCGTCGTGACGCTGATCGCGTCACCCGGCCGGAGCTCGTCGAGGCGGTTGAACGGTGCCCCGTAGGTGGTTCGGTGCCCGGCGATGGCGGCGTTGCCGAGCTGGCCGGGGAGCGGGGTGCCGGGGTAGTGCCCCGGGCCGCGCCGCAGGTCCGGCCGCCCGACCCCCTCCACCACCGCGTGGTCGACCCCGATCTCGGGGATCCGGATGATCGCGACGGCGTCGCCCGGCGGCGGTGGACCGGGAGCGGTGGCGGGCGGGGTGGTCGTCGGCATGGTCGGCGTCGTGGTCGGCGTCGACGACGGCGGGGTGGACGCAGGTCGCGCCGAGGCGGCGAGCTCCTTGCGGAAGTCGGCCTTGAGGTCGGACTGCTGGCGAGCCTCGTAGAAGCCGGTGCCCCAGAGCTGGTAGGCGACGAACGCGAGGATCAGCACCCCACTGGTGAACAGGACGCGGCCCACCGCGCTCACGAAGCGTCGCACCCGCTCGACAGTACCGCCCACCGGTCGCGGATCGGCGTCACCCCGCCGGCCGGCGCTCCTACGACCGGGCGACCGGTTCGTGGCCCCTACCAGGACCTTCGTACACTGTCACGACCTGTGGAGGCCGTCAGTAACGCCGTGAGTCTCCGTTCCGTAGTGTGCCTGCTCGGCCGGTTCCCGGCCCTGGCCGGCGTCGACCTCCGGGTCCGCCGCCGGGAGGTCGTCCTGCTGTCCGGCCCCAACGGCGCCGGGAAGAGCACGCTACTCCGGGTCCTGGCCGGACTCCTTCCCGTCCACCGGGGAGAGGTCGAGGTCCTCGGAGCCGATCTGCGGTCCGATCGGAGGGCGGTGCGGCGCCGGCTGGCGCTCGTCGGCCACGACACCTTCTGCTACGACGACCTGACCGTCGCCGAGAACCTGCGCTTCGCGGCCCGCGCCGCGGGTCGCCCCGCCCGTCCGGCCCCCGAGGTGCTGGCCCGGTTCGGCCTCTCCGGCCTCGCCGACGTGCGGCACGGTCGCCTGTCGGCCGGTCAGCGCCGGCGCCTGTCGCTCGCGGTCGCGTTCGACCGCGACGCCGAGCTGCTGCTCCTCGACGAGCCGCACGCCGGCCTCGACGACGCCCACCGGGCCGAGCTCGACCTGCTCATCGCGGCGGCGCCCGGCGAGGGGCGGACGGTCGTCCTCGCGTCGCACGAGCTCGAACGGGCCCGGGCCCTCGCCGACCGCGAGGTCCGGCTGGAGGCCGGGGTGGTCCGAGAGCCGGCCGGAGCCCCGGCGTGAGCCTGGTCCGCGAAGCCCTCCTCGTGGCCGGGAAGGACCTCAGGATCGAGGCCCGCTCCCGGGTGACGCTGGCGCAGATCGTGCCCTTCGGGGGGATCGTCGTCCTGCTGTTCGCGTTCGCCCTCGACCCGGCGCGCGGGAACCTGCCCCGCGTCGCGCCGGGCCTGTTCTGGGTGGCCGTGCTCCTGGCCGCGCTCATGGCCCTCTCCCGGAGCTTCGCGGTGGAGGCCCGGAACTCGGCCCGCGACGGCCTACGGCTCTCGGGTCTCGACGGTTCCGCGGTCTTCCTCGGCAAGGCGATGGCGGTCGCGGCCCAGCTCGTGGCCCTGGAGACGGTTCTCGGGACGCTGGTCGTGCTCCTCTACGACGTCCATGTGTCGGCGTGGTCGGTGGTGCTCCTGTCCGCGGTGGCCGCGACCGCGGGCCTGGCGGCCACCGGTACCCTGTTCGGCGTCCTCGCCGCCGGTTCGCGCCGGCGCGAGACGCTCCTGCCGTTACTCCTCCTCCCCGTCGTCACACCGGTGATGCTGGGCGCGACCCGCGCCTTCGAGGCCGGACTCGAAGGCGCACCGTCGGAGGCGTGGCGCTGGATCGGTCTGCTGGTGCTGTTCGCGGTGCTCTACCTGTCGGCCGGCGTGCTGGCCTTCGACGCCCTCTGGGAGGAGGCGGAATGACGAACCCGGGCGGAGTGGGGGGGCGGCCGTGACCGGCGGGGCCCGGCGAGCGGGCCTGCTCGGCCCGCGCGTCTCGGCCACGACGGGCGTCGCCACCGCGGCGGCGCTCGTCGCGCTGGTGGTCTTCGGGCTGGCGATCGCCCCGCCCGACGAGATCCAGGGCGACGCGCAGCGGATCATGTACCTCCACGTCCCGGCGGCCTGGGCCGCGTACCTCGCCTTCGGTATCACCACCCTGGCGTCGATCCTCTACCTCTGGCCCCGGACGCGTTCGATCGTCTGGGACCTGGTCGCCGGCGCCTCGGCCGAGGTCGGCGTGGTCTTCACCGGCCTCACGCTGGCCCTGGGCTCGCTGTGGGCCCGGCCGGTGTGGGGGATCTGGTGGGCGTGGGACGCCCGTCTCGTCACCACTGCCGTGCTCTTCTTCCTCTACCTCGGCTACCTGTCGCTCCGGCGCCTGCCCGGTACCGCGGAGTCCCGTGGCAAGCGGGCGGCGATCGCGGCGTTGATCGCCTTCATCGACGTGCCGGTGGTCCACTTCTCGGTGAACTGGTGGCGGACGCTCCATCAGCAGGCGACCGTCTTCAACCCGGAGCTCGACCCGCAGATCCACGGCGTCATGGCCTTCACGTTGTGGCTCGGCGTCCTGGCGTTCACGCTCACCTACGTCTACCTGCTCGACCGCCGGTACCGGCTCCTCGCGCTCGATGAGGACCGCGAGGAGCGCGAGTTGGAGGCCGCCATCCGGGCCCGGGTCGGGCCGGGCCCCGCCGGAGGCGCCGGAACCACCGCCGGGACGACCGCCGGTGCGCGTGCGGGGGTGACCCCGTGAACGACGCCGGCTTCGTCGTCGCGGCCTGGGGCGGTACCGCCGCGGTCCTCGCCGCCTACGTGATCCGCATCGCGGTGCGGACCCGCCGGGCCGAGCGGAGTCTCCCCGACGGAGATCCGGAGCGGTGACCGCCACCGCCCCGGCCCCGCCCGCCGATCCCCCCGCCGGGGCCCCGCGCCCGCGCCGGCGCGCCCGTTACGTGGTCGCGGCCCTTCTGTGCGTAGGGGCGATCGTCGCGCTGCTGGTGGTCGGGCTGAGGGGCAACGTCGTCTACTTCCGTACCGTGTCGGAGGCGGTCGCAGCCCGCCCCACCGACGGCGGGCAGCGCTTCCGCCTCGGCGGCGACGTGGTCGCGTCCAGCGTCTCCGAGCTCCCGGACGGGTCGATGCGGTTCCGCGTCACCGACGGCCGGGCCACCGTCACCGTCGTGCACCGGGGTGAGGAGCCGGCACTGTTCCGCCACGACGTCGGGGAGGGGCAGGCGGTCCCGGTGGTCTGCGAGGGCCGCTGGGGGTCGCGCGGGACCTTCGCGTCGGACCGCATCCTGATCAACCACGGCAACGAGTACGAGCCCGAGAGGAAGAACTTCGAGTCATGAGGGCGGCGCTGGGCGTGCTCGCCCTGTCGCTGGGTGCGGCCGCGGCGGTGCTGGGCATCGCCACCCTCGCGGCCGGGCTCCGCCGCGGCGACGGGCGGCTCCTCCGCATCGGGCGGCGCTACGTCTTCGCGGTCTTCGCCGCCTCTCTCCTGGCCGTCGGGGCCATGGAGTGGGCCCTGCTGAGCCACGACTTCTCCCTCGCCTACGTGGCCCGCAACCACGCCCGGGCGACGCCGCTGCTCTTCACCGTCACCGGCCTGTGGGCGGCGCTCGAGGGCTCGATCCTCCTGTGGGCAGCGGTGCTCGGGGGCTACCTGACCGTGACCGTGATCCGGTTCCGGCGCCGGGCCGACGACCCGCTGGTGGCGTGGGCCACCCTCGTGGGCCTCGCCGTCGCGCTGTTCTTCTTCGCGTTGATGCTGGGGCCGGCCAACCCGTTCAAGCTGGTGGAGGGCACCATCCCCCCCGACGGAGCGGGCCCCAACCCCCTGCTCCAGAACCACCCGCTCATGGCGTTCCACCCACCGATGCTCTACCTCGGCTACGTGGGCTTCACCATCCCGTTCAGCTTCGCGGTGGCGGCGCTCGTGACGGGCCGCTTCGGCGAGGGCTGGCTGGCCGACACCCGGCGCACCACGCTCGTCGCGTGGGGGTTCCTAACCGCGGGGATCGTCTTCGGGGCCTGGTGGAGCTACGAGGTGCTCGGGTGGGGCGGGTACTGGGCCTGGGACCCGGTGGAGAACGCCTCGCTCCTGCCGTGGCTGACCGGTACCGCGTTCCTCCACTCGGTCATGGTCCAGGAACGCCGCGGGATGCTGCGGGTCTGGAACCTCTCCCTGGTGATCGCGACCTTCTGCCTCACGATCTTCGGGACCTTCCTGACCCGCTCCGGGATCGTCAACTCCGTCCACGCGTTCACGCAGTCGTCGATCGGGCCGTGGCTCCTCACCTTCCTCGGCCTGGTGGCCGCCGTCGGCATCGGCCTCATCGCCTGGCGGGGCGATGCGCTCCGCGCCCCGGGGCGGATCGACTCCGCCGTCTCGCGCGAGGCGGCCTTCCTCGGCAACAACCTCCTCTTCGGGGGCCTGGCCTTCGTCGTGCTGCTCGGGACCGTGTTCCCCCTCGTGGTGGAGGCGGTCCGGGGCGAGCAGATGTCGGTGGGGGCCCCCTACTTCGACCGGATGGCCGTTCCCCTCGGGCTCGCGCTGCTCTTCCTGATGGCCGTGGCGCCGGCGTTGCCCTGGCGCGCCGCGAGCGGCGCCGTCCTTCGCGACCGCCTCGCCGGCCCCGCCTGGACCGGTGCGCTCGCGGTGCTGGTCGCGGTCGTGCTCGGCGCCCGGAGCCTGGCCGCGGTGCTGGCGGTGGGGCTGGCCGCCTTCGCGCTCGCGGCCATCGTGCACAAGGTCGGGGTCGGGATCCGGTCACGGCGGCGCGCCCGGCAGGAGGCCTACCCGAGAGCCGCGTGGCGGATGTTGCGAGGCAACCCCCGTCACTACGGCGGCCTGGTCGTCCACGCCGGTGTGGTGATGGTCGCGGTGGCCATCGCGATGTCGCAGAGCTACTCCACCAAGGAGACGGTGCGCCTCGCCGAAGGCCAGTCGGCCGAGGTGGCCGGCTACCGGGTCACGTTCCTCGACCGGTCCACCCGGCGCACCGAGCAGAAGACGAGCGTCGTCGCCCGGATGCGCATCGAGCGGGGCGGGCGCGACCTCGGCGTGTACGCACCGGCGATCTCCAGCTACCCCCGGATGGCGGTGGGGACGCCCTCGGTGCGCACGGGCCTGCTGCGCGACGTCTACCTCACGGTGGCCTCGGCGCCCACCGAGAGGGGCCCGGTCACCTTCGGCGTCGCCGTGAACCCGATGGTCCTGTGGTTGTGGCTGGGCGGGGCCGTGATGGCGGTCGGCACCGGGCTCGCGCTCGTCCCCGCCGATGACGGGCGGAGAAGGGTGGCGGCCCGTGGCCGGGCGGCGGGCGGGGCCGCCGGCGGGGGTGGGACCGGCGACCCGGCCGGCGCCGGGGAGACGGAGGGCAGGGGGCTCGCCCCCGCGCCCGCGGGTGTCGCCGGCGGCCGGAGCGCCCGAGCCCCGGTCGGCGACGAGGAGCCGGTGGGTGACCCGCTACCGGCCCCCAGGGAGCCGGTGTGAGGCACCGGGCCCGGTGGGCGGCGCTGGCGGTCGCGGTGGTGGTGGCCGGCTTCGGTGTGGTGCTAGCCACCCAGGTCAGCAGCTCGCCCAGCTACCGGGGCGGTCCGATCCTCGGCAAGCCGGCTCCCGACTTCGAGCTCACCGACCTCTCGGCCGGCGCCGCCCGCACCGACGCCGGCCCCGCCCCGAGGATCCGGCTCTCCGACCTCGCCGGCAAGACCGTGATCGTGAACTTCTGGAACACGTGGTGCGTCCCGTGCGAGCAGGAGCGGCCCGCCCTGGCCGAGTTCCACGCCCGCCACGCCGACGACCCGGGCGTGGTCCTGGTGGGCGTGGTCCGTGACGACACCGAGGAGGCCGTCCGGGCCTACGTCGACGAGCACCGGATCGGGTGGCGCATCGGATGGGGCGGCCGCCTGCCCCAGGCGGCCGTCGACTACGGCACCACGGGTCAACCCGAGACGTTCGTGATCAGCCCGGGCGGGATCGTCGTCGGCAAGCAGCTCAGCCGGGTCACGGTCGCGAACCTCGAGGAGATGCTCGCCGCGGGGAGGCGGGCCGGGTGAGCGGGCGCCTGCGCCCGTGGGCCGTCTGGGGTGGTCTGGTCGTGGTCGTCGGCGCCGCGTTCGCCGTGGTGGTCGCCTCTCCGGGTGGTGGGCCCCGGACCCCGGCCGAGCGCGTCCACTCGCTGGCCGCCGAGCTGCGCTGCGTCGAGTGCCAGGGCCTGTCGGTCGCCGACAGCAACAGCCCCACCGCCCAGCGGATGCGGGCCGACATCGAGCGCCGAATCGTCGAGGAGCGCCAGACCGACGCCGAGATCCGCCGCGCCTACGTGGACCGCTACGGCGAGTGGATCCTCCTGCGCCCGTCCGGCGGAGGCCTCGACGCGCTCGTGTGGGCCCTGCCGGTGGTCGCGATCATGCTCGGCGCGGCGGGGATCGGGGTGGCGCTCTGGCGCTGGCGCCGACAACCCCGCCCCGAGGTCCGGCCCGGCGACGAGGAGCTGGTGGCCGACCTCCGGCGGACGTCGACGCCCGCCGATCCGGCCGCGACGTCCGAGGTGGCCGCCACGAAGGCGACGGAGGTGCGGCCGTGACCGGCACGACCGCCCGCGGGCCCGATGTGCCGGCGCCCGACCGCGACGCCCTCGAGGCCGAGAAGGAGTTCCTGCTCCGCTCCCTCGACGACCTCGAGCGCAACCGCGACGACGACGACATCGACCCGGCCACCTACGAGCGCCTCAACCGCGAGTACACCGCGCGCGCCGCGGCGGTGGCGCGGGCCCTGCGCGACGGGGTCGACGAACGGCCCCGGGCCCGGCGCCTCCCGGTCGCGGCTCGGGTCGGCGTGGTGGTCGCGGTCGTCGCCTTCAGCGCCGTGACCGCCGTGCTCCTCACCCGTTCGCTGGGGGCGCGCCTCCCCGGGCAGGGACCCACCGGTGGGCCCGAGCCCGGGGCCGCGGCGACGGACCCGGCCCCCGACTCCGTGGCCGGTCGCCTGGCGAGCGCCCGCGAGCACGCCGGCCGGGGCGACTTCACCGCGGCGCTGCGCCAGTACGGCGAGGTGGCGCGCCTCGACCCGTCCAACGTCGAGGCCCGCGCCTACGGCGGCTGGATGCTCGCCCAGCTCGGGCTGCCCGACGACGCCGTCAAGGCCCTCGACCGGGCCATAGAGATGGACCCCGGCTACGCCGACGCTCGGTTCTTCAAGGGGTTCGTCCTCTATCGTGCTAAGCACGATCCCGCGGCGGCGATCCCCGAGCTCCGGCGGTTCCTCGCTCTGGCCCCCGACAGCCCGATGGCCCCGCAGGTCCGCCGACTCCTCGAGCAGGCGTTGGCCGAGCAGAAGCAGGAGAAGTAGCGCAGAGATGAGCCCCTCCCCGCCCGAGCCGCAGATCGACGAGACGAAGATCTACCGGGTCGCCATTCGCACCGACCGCGGCGACATCGTGATGGACCTCGACCCTCAGCTCGCTCCCCGGACCGTCAACAACTTCGTGGGCCTGGCCCGCCAGCACTTCTACGACGGCCTGACCTTCCACCGGGTGGTGCCGGAGTTCGTGATCCAGGGCGGCTGCCCCGAAGGTACGGGGCGGGGAGATCCGGGCTACCGCTTCGACGACGAGCCCGTCCAGGGCGAGTACACGCTGGGCGCGGTCGCGATGGCCAACGCCGGCCCCGACACCAACGGTTCGCAGTTCTTCATCACCATCGACGACTGCACCCGCAAGCTCGCCAAGTCGTACAACCTCTTCGGTCACGTGGTGGAGGGCATCGACGTCGCGCAGCAGGTCCAGGTCGGCGACGTGATGCACCGCCTGGTGGTGGAGGAGCGCGACCGCGAGGGCTGAGCGGTCGGGCCGTTCAGAGCGCGTCGTACTGCACCGAGGTGGGCTCCGCGCAGCAGAACCACGGTTCGGTCAGGCGGGCCCGCCCCTCGCCGCCGTCGACCTCCACCTCGGGGAGGCCGGTCGCGGCCCGCATGCGGTTGTAGGTGACCGCGGCCGGCTCGCCCACACCCGCGGCCTCCTCGGCGATCGCCGCCAGCCGGGCCTGGAGCTCGTCGACGGCCGGGTCGGCGGAGCGCCAGGGATAGGTGAACCGCTCCGCGTCCCAGGGGCCGATCACCGCGCCGACGTCGTCGAGATCGAGGAGCAGCGATCCCTTCGGGATGAGGAGACGGATCGTGTACTGCACCGGGTCGACGTTGCCGACCAGGTCGTGGGTGGCCGTGAAGTCGAGGATGTCGCGCACGTCGGTGAGCGTGGTCCACGGAGTGAAGGGCAGCCACGACGGGCGGACCTGGATCCCGGCGGCGCGCAGGAGGGCGACGGCCTCGGCCATGTCGCCGGGGGTGTGCCCCTTGTCGAGCCGCTCCAGGACCAGCGGGCTGGTGTGCTCGAACGCGCTGACCACGAACAGGCATCCCAGCTCCGCCATCTCCGGCCAGATGGAGGCGTGGCGCAGGACGTGCTCGACCTTGACCGTGCAGTCGAACGTCACGTCGGGGAAGCGTTCGTGCATGCTCCGCACGATCCGCAACGAGTGGTGGGGGCCGTTGAGGAAGTCGGGATCTCCGAAGTCGATGTGGCGGGCGCCGGAGAGCACCTGGCTCTCGATGTCGTCGAGCACCGTTGCCGCGTCGACGACGCGGAGGCGGCCGTCGTAGACCACCGGTACGGGGCAGTGCCGGCAGCGGTGCACGCATCCGTGCGAGGCGTCGACGTGGCCGACCACGTGCTCGGCGCCGCCCAGCGCCAGGTGGGCGTACTGCTCGAGGGGAGGGAGCAGGTCGCGGGCGGGCGGCGCGGCGGGGGGACGGGCGGCCTCCCGGCCCAGCCGCACCACCGGTCCGGTGGCGTCGAGGTCGCCCTCGACCCAGCGGACGAGCGCGTCGCCGGTCTCGCCGGCGAGGACCACGTCGGCGACGTCGGCGCACATCGGCGCGTAGAGCCCGAAGCAGCAGACGGGCCGGTCGACCTCCGCCGCCACGCGCGACACGAGGCGGGCCGCGGTGTGCATCGGGACCGAGAAGGCGACCCGGTCGGCCCACCGGGCGAGCTCCGGATCCCACCGGCACACGGAGAGGTCGAGGATCCTCACCTCGTGCCCCCGCGCCCGCAGCACCCCGGCCGGCGCGGCCACGGCGAGTGGTTGGTGACCGAGCTCGTAGGCGGAGACGAGGAGCACCCGGCCGGGCCGGTCGGTGGGGGTCGCGGTCACGTGAGCACCACCTCCAGCTTCGCGTGGGCCCGGCGCAGCGCGTCCTCCACCTCGCCGGGGGTGTCGCCCCTCGCGAACAGGAATCCGAGGTAGCGGCTCCCCTCGGGCAGCGGCACCACCTCCTTGCCCGGGGCGATGGAGATCTCCAACCCCACGATGCCGGGCACGGCGAGGGCGGCGTCCTGACCCCGCACCTCGGCCAGGATCCCGGCCCCGGGGATGGGGAGCATCATCACCCCGGCCGCGGCCCGCTCCCGCTCCAGGCCGTGGAGGCCCTGACCCAGCGCGTGGCGCAGGATCAGCTCCTCGAGGTGGATCCCGGCCCCGAACCGCAGCGTGCGGGCGCACAGGCCACCGATCGTGCGGGCCGCCACCTCGATCACGGTCGCCCGGGCGGTTCGGTCCGCGGTGGCGGCCCCGTCGTCGCCGCCGCCGTCGATCTCGACGCGCACCTCGCCGTGAACCGGGCCCTCGGTCAGGCCCAGGGCCGCCGCGGCGCGGGCGACGGCCTCGGTCGCCGCCCCCTGGGCCACGCCGGGGAGCCGCGAGGGCGTCACGAAGAGCGTCTCCTCGAAGTACGGGCCCACCAGCGGATCGGGCTTGTCGAACACCGCGAGGACGTGGAGCCGCCCCCCGGCGAGGAGCCCCTCCACGGCCACCTCCGCGCCCGACACGTAGCTCTCCACCATCAGCGGCTCGCCGGGCACGATGGCCTGGACGCGCCGGGCGGCGGCGCGGGCCTCGGCGGGGGAGTCGACCCGGATGACGCCCCGGCTGGCCGACTGGGAGACGGGCTTCACCACCGCCGGGAACCCGAGGGTCCCGGCGGCCGTGACGACGTGCTCGGCCTGGCTGGTGTTCGTGGGATCCGTGGCGGTGGCGGTGGCGGTGGCGGTGGCGGTGGCGGTGGCGACGGCGTGCTCGGCGGCCACGGGAACGACGGTGTACCGGGGTTGCGGCACCTCGGCCACGTCGAGGAGGCGCCGGAGCTCGGCCTTGTCGCGGGTGGCGGCCGCGGCCGCCGGCGGGTTGTGGGGGAAGCCGAGCACCTCGCCGGCCGTGGCCGCGATCACCACCCCCTGGTCGTCGACGGCGACCACGGCGTCGATGCCGTGGCGGGCGTCGAGCGCCTCGATGGCGCGGGACGCGGCGGCCGGGTCGTCGAGGGGCACGGTCACCGACCGGTCGCCACCCGACACGTCGAGGGCGGGCGCGACCTCCGAGCCCACGACCACCTCCACGCCGAGCCGTCGGGCGGCCTCCAGGTAGTCGGTCGCCCGGTAGGTGGAGGTCGGCAGGAGGAGGAGCACCCGGGGCATCGGTCCTATCATGGCCCGCATGACCGACGATCTTCTGAAGCCGCTCCTCGTCATCACCGACGCCGCCCGCGAGAAGGTCATGGAGGTCCGGGCCAACGAGCCCGACCCCGACGCTCTGGCGCTCTGGCTCGAGGTCAGCGGCCTCTCGGGCAACAGCTACACGTACGACATGTACTTCCGCCGCCTCGACGAAGCGGGTGCCGACGACGCCGTGCAGCCCCACGACGACCTGCCCGTGGTCGTCCCGGCCGAGAGCGTCGACAAGATCCGTGGCGCCACCCTCGATGTCTCCGGGGGCGGGATGGTGCTCGACAACCCCAACACGCCGAGCCCGACGATGGGCGGCCCCAAGGGCGACGTGTCGGGACCGGTGGCCCAGAAGGTGATCCAGGTCCTCGACCAGCAGGTGAACCCGTCGATCGCGGCGCACGGCGGCCACGCCGAGCTCGTCGCGGTCGAGGACGACGTCGCCTACCTTCGTCTCGGCGGCGGGTGCGTGGGCTGCGGGATGGCCAGCGTCACCCTCACGCAGGGCATCGAGGTGGCGATCTTCGAGGCCGTGCCCGAGATCCACTCGGTGGTCGACGTCACCGACCACGCCAGCGGCACCAACCCCTACTACGAGGCCGCCAAGAAGTAGCCGCCGGACCGGATCCCCCGTCGGGCCGGGACCCGTCCCGGCCGCGCTCGGCCGGCTCGCTACCGGTGGACCGCCCTCACGGCGTGAAGCGGGCGGCGTCCTCGGCGGCGTAGCGCCGCACCACCTCGTCGGCGTGGGCGTTGGCCCGTAGCGCCGCCACCACCTCGGCGACCCGGCCGGCCGGGATCGCGCATGTGACCTGCGAGTCGGGCATCCCCGTTCGCACGCGGCTGAGCGCACACCCGGCGCTGAGGGCGACGGTGTCGTGGTCCTTGGCCAGCGCCACGATGTGGCACTGCGGCTTGCCTTCCACCTGCAGGCCCGGTACCGCGTCGGAGAAGACCATGAGCTGGCGGCCGTCGAGGCGTAGGAACACGACGTCGGGGTCGACGGGCGTATCCGCCAGCGGTCCGAAGGTGACCGCGCCCGGCTTCTCCTTGACCACCGGGATCCGAGGCACGACGTCCATCGAGACCCAGCCGCAGCCCAGGATCTCCTCCACGTCGGCCTTGGTCGCCGCCTCCTCGAGGGTCAGGAACCCGTGGGTGAGGCTCCCGACGCTGCAGTTGGCGTGATCCTCGGCGACCGTGGTGAACGTCCGCTCGACGCCCTCCATCCAGAACACGCAGCCCGCCGCGACCGGACCGGTCCGCCCGTCGGCCGTGGGCTCGGGGCGTTCGCCCCCGTACGCGGGGACGCCGGGCGGCGGTTCGGCGCTGAAGGTGATGGCGAGCGGGGCGACGTCGAGGCCGAGGGTCGAGGTCAGTTCGTCGGAGAGGTCGCGCCATGGCTGATCGGGCATGCGGCCCACCCTACGCGTTCGGGCCGCGATTCATCTACCGGACGACTCGAAGATCGGCCGGGCGCACCGGTGGGACTTCGGGTGCCCGCGGGTCGTCTGCTAGAACCCGGGCGCACCCGAACGGAGCCGCCCGTGCCGTCGCCGCCTCCCGATCCCTCCCGTGCAAGCCGGCGCGCCGGGACCCGGCCGCGGGTCGGCGCGCCGGCCGTGGCCCTGGCGCTCGTCCTCGTGCTCGCGGGGGCCGCCGGCTGCTCGGACGGATCGGGATCGTCGTCGACTTCGACCACCGGCGCCCGGGGCGGTGCGGGGCGGGCCGCGTCCACGGCCACCTCGTCGCCGCCGCGACCGACCACGACCACCACGGGCAAGCCCACCCCGAGCCAGGCCCGTGAGGCCGCCGCCGCGGCCCAGGCGATGCGCGAGGCCGCCGTCGCCGTGATGATCCCCGTGTGGCGCGACGATCCCGGCCAGCGGGGCCAGCGCGACGCCACGCTGGGCGCCTTCGACGCCCTGGGCGGCGAGACCGACGACGGGGTCCGCTTCCCGCCCGGCACGGTCAACTTCACCTCGACCGTCGCCACCTTGGCGGGCAAGGTCCGCATGGCCCGCGGCATGGGTCAGCAGCCCCTCGCGATCTACGTGGTGGGGGGCAGCGACACCGACGCGCTGGTGGCCGCGCTGCGCGCCTCGCCCGACCTCGCCGGCGTCCTGCTCTTCGACTCCGACGGCTCCCGCCTCGACGGCTGAGGCCCGCCGCCTACGCGCGCAGCGATCGGAGGCCGGCGACCACCTCGGGGAGGGCGGCGGCGAAGCGTTCGACGTCGGCGGGGGTGGAGTCCCACCCGACGCTCAGGCGCAGCGAGTGGTCGGCGTCGACGCCCATCGCCGCCAGCACCGGCGAGGGCTCCAGGGCCTCGCTCGAGCACGACGACCCGGAGTGCACGGCCACGCCGCGCTGGTCGAGCCCGAGCAGCACGGGTTCGGCCTCCACCCCCGCCACGCCCAGGCAGAGGATGTGGGGGAGGCGCCCGACCGGGTCGGGGTCGCCGTAGACGTCGATCCCGTCGACGGCCCGGGCCGCGCCCTCGGCCCGGACGACCAGGTCCGCCGCCGCCCGCGCCTCGGCCTCGAGGCGGCCGCCGGCGCCCAACTCGGCCGCGGCGGCGCCGAAGCCGACCGCGGCGGCGACGTCCTCGATGCCGCCCCGCCGCCCCCGCTCCTGCGCGCCGCCCACCACGAGGGGCGGGATCCGCAGCCCCCGCCGGACCAGCAGGGCGGCGGCACCCTTGGGGCCCCCGAGCTTGTGGCCGGTGACCGAGCAGAGGTCGGCGCCGAGCTCGGCGAAGGAGAGGGGCAGGTGCCCGGAGGCGGCGCAGGCGTCGACGTGGACGGCGATGCCGCGCTCGTGTGCCGCGTCCACGATCGGCGCCACCGGCTGGATCGTGCCCACCTCGTGGTTGGCGAGCTGGACGTTCACGAGCGCGGTCGACGGGCGGAGAGCCGCCACCACGGCGGCCGGGTCGACGCGCCCCGACCCGTCGACGCCCACCACCGTGACCTCCGCGCCCACCGTGGTGGCCGCCCGGCGGCACGCGTCGAGCACGGCCGAGTGCTCGACGGCGGTGGCCACGACGTGCACAGCCCCGTCGGCGCCCGCGGCCCGGGCCCGCTCGACTGCTCCCCACACCGCGGCGTTCGCGGCCTCCGTGCCGCTGGAGGTGAACACGACCTCGCGAGGCCGGGCCCCCAGCAGGGCCGCGACCTGCTCGCGGGCCTCCTCCAGCGCGATCCGCGTGACCCGGCCCTCGGCGTGGACCCGCCCCGGGTCGGCGTGGTGGGCGGCCAGGATCGGGAGCATCGCCTCGAGGGCGGCCGGCCGCAGGGGGGTGCTCGACGCGTGGTCGAGGTAGGCGCGCCCGGTCACCGGCCGGTCACAGGCGGGTGACGCAGTGCTCGTCGCCGTCGACGCGCCGTTCCGAGACCTGGAGGTGCCGGTGCTCACCGTGGAGCGCCTCGAGCATCCCGCGGATCATGGCCCGGTCGACGGCGCACAGGACGTGCGGGTAGTCCGACGCGGCCGCCCCGAACGGGCAGCACTCCGAGACGATGGTCGACACGCCGTCGCGGTCCTCGCCGCGGGCGGCGAAGCCGTGGGCGGTGAGCGCCTCGGCGATGGAGGCGACGGCGGAGCGGACGGACCGCTGCGAGTCGGCGGCCCCCATGCGTTCGGCCAGGGCGCGGCCGTACCGGTAGCCGACGTCGTCGGCGAGCGCGGCGGACTCGTCGGGGCCGAGCCGGTCGAGCGCCTCGGCGAGGAGGAGGGCGAGGATGTCGTCGCGGCGGGGGGCGAGCACGGCGCCGGCCCGGTCCTCGGTGCCGCGGTAGCGCTTCGACGGCCGTCCCGCGCCCCGGCCGCCCTCCGTGGCGTGCGGCAGGCTCTCCACGGCCAGGTACCCGCCGCCGGTGAGCTTCTCGAGGTGGTGGCGGGCCACGTTCGGGTGGATGTCGAAGTGCTCGGCGACCTCGGAGGCGGTGACCCCCCCGTCGCCCGGGGGTCGGCCCCGCACGAAGAGGAAGATCTCGCGCCGGGTCGGGTCGCCGAAGGCGCTGGTGAGGGCGGTGACCGTCGCGTTGAACTCGTCGGTGCTCATCGCGCGGCGGAGACGAGCGGTGGGGAGGGGCGCCGGGCCCTGATGGGCCGCGTCCGCGGGCATGGCCCTATTCTACCTATCCACGTAGTGGAAACCTCCGGGGAGTGACGATGGCGTCCGAATCCGAGGTCCGCGCCGCGCTGCGCGGCGTGGAGGAGCCCCAGCTCGGGCGCTCGATCGTCGAGCTCGGGATGGTCAAGGGCGTCACCGTCCGCGACGGCCTCGCCCTCGTCGACCTCGCGCTTCCGCTCGACCACGACCGCAGCACCGCCGAGCTGCGCGAGCGGACCGAGGCCGCGGTCTCGGCGCTCGGCGGTGTCACCGGGGTCGAGCTCACGACCCGACCCATGGACACCGACGAGGTGAAGGCCACGGCCTCGATCCTCAAGGGCGCCAAGCCGCTCATGGTCCTCGACGCGGCCGCGGCGGCGTCGGAGGCGCCCCGCCGCAACCCGTTCACCGACAACTGCACCCGGGTCCTGGCGGTGTCGTCGGGCAAGGGCGGCGTGGGCAAGTCGTCGGTCACGACCAACCTGTCCATCGCGCTGGCGCAGCTCGGCCACAAGGTCGCGGCCCTCGACGCCGACGTCTGGGGGTTCTCGATGCCCCGGATGCTCGGCATCGAGGAGCCGCCGGGTCTCGTCGACGACGTGATCGTCCCGCCCGCCGCCCACGGGGTCCGCCTGATCTCGATGGGCTTCTTCGCCCGCGAGGACCAGGCGGTGGTGTGGCGCGGGCCGATGCTCCACAAGGCGCTCGAGCAGTTCCTCACCGACGTCTACTGGGGCGACCCCGACTTCCTCGTCGTCGACATGCCCCCGGGCACCGGCGACATCTCGCTGTCGATGGCGCAGTTCCTGCCCAAGGCCGAGACGATCATCGTGACCACTCCGCAGCCGGCGGCCCAGAAGGTGGCGCAGCGGGCCGCGGCCATGGCCCGCAAGGTGAACCTCAGCGTGATCGGCGTGGTCGAGAACATGAGCTGGTTCCGCGGCGACGACGGCAAGGCCTACGAGATCTTCGGGAGCGGCGGGGGCCGGGAGCTCGCCGACGGGCTGAAGGTGCCCCTTCTCGGCCAGGTGCCGCTGGTGGCGGAGCTGCGCGAGGGAGGCGACGTCGGGAACCCGATCGTCGTCGCCGACCCCGACGACGAGGCTTCGGTCGCCTTCCGCTCCATCGCCGAGCAGGTGGTGGCGCACGAGCCGACGGCCGTCCGCCGGCCCGAGCTCAAGGTGCGCTGACGCCGGCGGCCGGGTCCGGCTCCTCCGTGGGGATCGGGGCTCCGTCCTCGCGCGCCTCCCGTCCCGCGCCGCGGTCCACGACCAGCGCCACGTAGACCGTCACCACGGCGATGATCGCCGCGCTGATCGCCATCACCCAACCGAACCCGCGGACGAAGGCGTCCATGGCCATGGGCACGATGCCCGGGTCGCCGAGCCCGAGCGCCGAGGCGAGGTTGTCGCCCGCGCCGCCCACCGCCGGTCCGGTGTAGGCGCCGCGGTAGCCGGCGGCGAGGACGCTGCCGAGGATCGCGACCCCGAACGCCCCGCCGACCTGGCGGGCGGTGTCGTTGATGGCCGACGCGATGCCCGAGCGCTCGGGCGGCAGACCGCCCATGACCAGGTCGGTGACAGGGGTGGTGGCCATCCCCATCCCCGCGCCCTGGAAGGCGAAGACCGTCACCAGCAGGGCGAGGTCCCGGCCGGTGCCGAGCGTGGCCAGGGCCACGTATCCGGCGGCGGTGACCGTCAGCCCGGTCACGAGCACGTTGCGGTGCCCGAACCGCCTCACCAGTGCGGGGCTGGCCGGTGCCACCGCGCTCCACGCGATCGTGGTGGGGCCGAACAGCAGGCCGGTGACGATCGGCGACCGCCCCTGCACGAGCTGGAGGTACTGGGTCAGGGCGAAGCCGGACCCGACCAGGGTGAGGAACACCGCCGTGATGACCCAGGTCGACATCGCGACCGGCGGGCGCCGCAGCACCCGGACGTCGAACATCGGCGCCTCGGACCGCAGCTCGACCACCACGAACGCGACGAGCGCCGCCGCGCCCACCACCAGGCCGGCGACGATGCGCGGGTTGCGGATCCCGTACACGGGCCACTCGATGACGCCGTAGAGCAGCGCCGCCAGCCCGACGACGGCCAGGGCCGAACCGGCCGGGTCGAGCGGCGCGGCGGCCGGGTCGCGCGACTCCGGCAGCAGGGCGCGCCCCAGCACCAGCGTGACGATCACGATCGGGATGTTGATGAGGAAGATCGACCCCCACCAGTAGTGCTCGAGGAGCCAGCCGGCGACGATCGGCCCCAGAAGGATCCCGACCCCCGACACCCCCGACCACACACCGATGGCGAAGGCCCGCTCCCGGGGCGGGAAGACCTGGGCGAGGATCGAGAGGGTCCCGGGCATGACCATCGCCCCCCCGACGCCCATGACCACCCGGGAGGCCACGAGCTGACCCGGGCTGGCCGACACCACGGCCCCGACCGACCCGATCCCGAACACCACGAGTCCGGCCAGGAGCACGGCCCGCCGCCCGAAGCGGTCGCCGAGGTTCCCGGCCGGGAACAGCAGCGCGGCGTACACCAGGATGTAGGAGTCGACGGCCCACTGGAGCTCGCTGCTCGTGGCGTCGAGCTCGCGCACCAGCGCGGGCAGCGCCACGTTGAGCGCCGTCTCGTCGATGATGATGATCACCAGCGATAGGCACAGGACCCCGAGGATCCACCAACGCCGCGAGTAGTGGTGGTCCGGGGCCAAGGGCGCCGACCCTAGCCCCGGCCCTCCGGGGCCCCGGGCTACGATTCGGCGGTCCGCGCATCGCCTCTCGGAGGGCCGCCTCGCATGGAAGTCAGGATCGGCGTGACCTACAGCGCCAAGGAGCTGACCGTCGAGGTCGACGAGGGGGCCGACGAGATCGTCGCGGCCGTCGACGCCGCCCTGAACGACGACTCGAAGCCGGTGATGTGGCTCACCGACACCAAGGGCCGCCGGGTGGGCATCCCCACCGACAAGCTCGCCTACGTCGAGGTCGCCGACGAGGACGGCTCGGCCCGCATGGGCTTCGGCCGCCGCTGACGAGCATCTCGCCGCGTCGCCGCGCCGTCACCGTGCGGTGCCGCCGGTACCCGGTTCCGCCCACGGCACCGTTGTCGCGGGGGCGTCTGAACGCGTAGCGTGGTCGCCGCACCGGACGGGGGAGGCTGATGGTGGCGACGAGCAGCAAGACGACGGGCGGGACCGCGCGCCTGGTCCGAGGGCGGAGGACCGTGGCCCTGGCGGCCCTGGCCGTGCTGGTCGCGGCGCTTCCCGCGTGTGCGATGCCGGGCGGTCCGGGGGGTTCGAACCCGCGTGTGCCGCGGGTGGAGCCGGCCCCGCCCGCCACGCCGCTCGACTGCACCGACTGGCGCTACGGCCCCGCCGACCAGCCCGCGCCCGGGGTGATCCCGGCTGAGCAGGACCTCGACGACTACAAGCGCACCTCCCGGCGGGACACCCGTCCCGAGCTGTTCAACTCGCCGCAGAACCTCTGCGGCCAGAAGGGCTCGGCCGTCGACCTGGCGTGGGGGGTGACGAAGGGCCGCGACGACGTGCTGATCGCGGTGCTCGACTCGGGCATCCGCTGGCGCCGGCCCGACGCCATCGACGACCTCGCCACCAAGGCGTTCGTCAACATCGGTGAGGCCCACCCACCGTGCGCGGCGCCCACCGGCGACTGCAACGGCGACGGCGTGTTCGACATCGGCGACTTCGGCCCGATCGCCGACCGCAACGGCAACGGCCTGGCCGATCCTGAGGACCTGATCCTCGATCCGGCGTTCAGTGACGGCCGCGACGACGATCGCAACGGCTACGTCGACGACATCTCGGGTTGGGACTTCGTCTACGGCGACAACAACCCGCTCGACACGCCCGACTACGGCCACGGCACCGGTGAGGCGGAGGACTCGAGCGCGGCGGAGAACGGTTCCGGCGAGGTGGGTACTTGCCCGAAGTGCCGCTTCCTGCCGGTGCGGGTGGGCACCAGCTTCATCGCCGACGGTGGCCGCTTCGCCGCCGGGCTGATCTTCGGTCTCGACTCCGGCGCGGACGTGATCCAGGAGGCGCTCGGCGCGGTCACCAACCCCCGGCAGGCCCAGCAGGCGATCGACGCCGCCTACCGGCGGGGTGTGGTGGTGGTGGCGTCGATGGCCGACGAGGCCTCGAAGCACCCGAACCTGTCGTCGTCGCTGGAGCACACGATGACCGTCAACTCGATCACCACGCGGCGTCCGCTCCTCGGCGGCGACGTCGAGGGCTACCTGGCCCTGAACGGCTGCACGAACTACGGCGGCCGCACCTTCGTGTCGGTGGAGTCGGGTTCGTGCTCCTCGGAGGCGACGGGCATGTCGTCGGGGATGGTCGGGCTGCTCGAGTCCGAGGCGCGCGACGCCGGCCTGGCCCGCCATCCGGGCCTGGCCCGCTACCGCCACGAGGGCGTGCAGAACGTGCTGTCGGCGAACGAGGCGATGCAGGTGGTGCGCACCACCGCAGACGACATCGACTTCTCGACCCCCAACGCCGTGGACCCGGCCAACAACTTCGGCACCCCCACGGGCGGTCTCATCGACACGGTCCGCTACCCGACCACCCCGCACTGGGACGCCACCTTCGGCTACGGCCGGGTCAACACCTACGAGATGGTCAAGGCCGTGCGCGACGGGCGCATCCCGCCCGAGGCCGACCTGACCGGCCCACTCTGGTTCGACGTGCTGCCCGCCCGCGGCGTGGTCGACGTGACCGGCCGGGTCGCGGCGGTGCGGGCCCGTTCCTACGACTACCGCGTCGAGTGGGCGGCCGGCCTCCAGCCGCCGCTCCACCCCGACGTCGACCAGTGGCACGTGGTCGCCGAGCGCCGCGGCCTGCGCCACCCGGTGGAGGGTCAGTTGGGGCGCATCGACCTGGCGTCGGTCGCGGCGGCGTTGCCCGACCACGCGACCGGAACCCCGTCCGACCCGGCGACGGGCCGCCCCGACGAGGAGCGCTTCAGCGCCCGGTTCCGCATCGTCGTCACCGCCCACGGCGGTCCCGGCGACGGGCTGACCGGCATCTCACAGAAGCAGGTCTTCGTCCACGACGACCCGCAGCTCGCCCGCGGCTACCCGGCCCGGGTCGAGGGCGTCGGCACCTCGAGCCCGGCGTTCGCGGATCTCGACGGCCGTCCCGGCGACGAGCTGATCGTGGCCACCGACGACGGCCTGGTCCACGCCTTCGACCGCCGGGGCCGCGACATCCGCGGCTGGCCCGCCCGCCTGGCGCCGATGCCGACCTGGCCGGCTGATTCGCCTACCGCGCGCCGCGACCACATCGCGGCCCCGGGCGGTCAGGTCGGGGTCGGGGCGCCGGTGGTGGCCGACCTCGACGCCGACGGCCGCCTCGACGTGGTCGTCACCGACTTCGAGGGCAACGTGTGGGCCTTCGCCTCGAACGGACGCCCCAAGCCCGGCTTCGGCGCGGTCCGCGTTGACGGCCGGTTGCGCTCCCCGGTGCGGGTCGATCCGCGCTTCTCGGCCGACGACCCGGCGGTGCAGAACCCCGAGAACCGGCTCCAGCCCGCGTTCCTGTCCCAGGCCGCGGCCGCCGACCTCGACGGCGACGGCCGGCTCGAGATCGTCGCCACCTCCCTCGACCGCCACGTGTACGCGTGGCACGCCGATGGAACTCCCGTCGATGGGTTCCCGGTCCTCGTCGTCGACCCGGCGACGGTGGAATCGGTCGATCCCGTGTCGCACTCGGTCACCTTCAAGGCCGGAGCCAACGCCAAGGAGGGCGGCGGGATGGTCGCGCCGCCGAGCGTCGCCGACCTCGACGGCGACGGCCGGCCCGAGATCGTGGTCGGCGCGCAGGAGGAGTACGAGGAGCCGATCAACGTCGGCGACGGCGCCTCGACCCTCGCCCTGATGGGCGCCGCCGGCTCCGAGATGGGCAACACCCGGGCCTACGCCATCTCTCCCGACGGCGCGGCGACGGTCCGACCCGACCCGTACCCGGCCTCCGCCAACCCCCACGCCGTCGCGTACCTCCCGGGCTGGCCGGCCCGGATCGGCATGCTGTCGCTCGAGGTCCTACCCACCCTCGGAGCGGGGGTGGCGGTGCGACCGGCGATCGGCGACGTGAACGCCGCCCACCCCGGACCCGAGGTCGTGGTCGCGGGCGCGGTGGGGCCGGTATACGTCCTGGGCTCCGACGGTCGCAGCGTCTTCGGTCAGGTCGGCGGTCGCGACCTTCCTCTGACGTGGTCCGGGGGGCTCGGAGGCGAGGGCAACGCCCGCTTCGGTCCGCAGCGGAGCTCGAACGACATCGTGGCGGCGATCGCCAACTTCGCCGGTCCGTCGATCGGCCGTCTCGACGCCGACGACCGTCCCGACGTCACCTCGCCCACCTCGGGTCTGACCCGGCTCCTCGACGTCGAGGGCGACGACCACCAGCTCCCGGCCGACGACCAGCTCGGCGCGTGGAGCGGCCTCACCGGTGACGCCCTCGCGGGCTTCCCGCAGAAGGTCTCCGACATGGCGTTCTTCGTCAGCCCGGTGGTCGCCGACCTCGACGGCGACGGCCGCAACGAGACGATCGCCGGGAACGGCGTCTACATGCTCGAGGCGCGCCACGCCGACGGCACGGCCCCGGCCGGCTGGCCCAAGCTGACCGGCGGATGGTTGGTCGGGTCGCCCGCGCTGGGCGACCTCGACGCCGATGGCCGGGCCGAGCTGGCCGTGGTGCGCCGCGACGGCGTGCTGATCGTCTGGCACACCGCCCAGCCGGCTGCTCCCGGGCAGCCGGCCGGCGACTGGCCCCGCTCCGGCGGCAACGGCGCCAACACCGGCTCCTACGAAGGCTGACCGCCACCGGCTCGGCAACGGCGCCGCGACGGGTTCCTACGGAGCCTGAACCCCGCCGGTAACGTCGGGCCCGTGGCCGCCACCCCGGATCTCCTCGCGCGGCGCCTCGTCTTCGTCACCGGCAAGGGCGGAGTGGGCAAGAGCACCGTCGCCGCCGCGCTCGGCCTGCTCGCGGCCGAGCACGGCAAGCGGGTCCTGCTGGTCGAGGCCGACTCCAAGGGCAACCTCACCGACTTCTTCGAGCACGGCCGGGTCGGGTTCAAACCGGTCGAGGTGAGCCCGTCGGTGTTCGTCCTGACGATGGACACCGAGGCCAGCCTGCGCGAGTACCTCAAGCTGCACGTCAAGGTCCCGGTGATCGGCCGGCTCGGCCCGCTGGCCCGCGTGTTCGACTTCGTGGCCACCGCCGCGCCGGGCGTGAAGGAGATCCTGACCATCGGCAAGGTGGCGTGGGAGGTGCGCGAGTCGATCGAGGGCCGCGCCGGCTGGGACGTGGTGATCGTCGACGCCGCCGCCACCGGCCACGTGGTCGCCCAGCTCGGCGCGGCCGACTCCATCGGCGAGCTGGTGTCGATGGGTCCGGTGCAGTCGCAGACGGCCTGGATGAGCGAGCTGCTCGCCGATCCGGGGATCACGTCGCTGAACATCGTGGCCACGCCGGAGGAGATGCCCGTCAACGAGACGATCGAGCTCGTGGAGCGGGCCCGCCGGGAGCTGAAGGTCCCGTTGGGGTCGATCATCGTGAACCGGGTGCTGCCCGAGCTGTTCACCCGCGCCGACGAGGAGGCGTTCGATGCCCTGCCGCCCGACCTCGCCGGCGACGGCACCACCGCGGTGCTCGACGCCGCGCGCCTGGCGGTGTCGCTGAGGCGGGCCCGGGCCGGGCACCTGTCGCGCCTGCGGGCCGAGACCGACCTGCCGCTGCTGTACCTGCCCTACCTCTTCGTGCGCAGCCACGGGCTGCGGGTGACCCGGATCATGGCCGAGCGCCTGGGCGAGGAGCTGGGCCTGTGAGCCGGCGCTCCCGGCGCGGACCGGTGCAGGGGCTCGAGCCGCTCCTCGCCGCCAAGGAGATCGTGATCTTCTGCGGCTCGGGAGGTGTCGGCAAGACCACCATGGCCGCCGCCGCGGGGTTGGGCGCCGTGAGCCGGCTGGGCGGCAAGGTGCTGGTGCTGACCATCGATCCCGCCCGCCGCCTGGCCAGCGCGCTCGGCCTGGAGGGCTTCGGCAACGTGGAGAAGCGGGTCCCGGCCGAGGCCCTCGCCGCCGCGGGCATCGAGACCCAGGGCGAGATGTGGGCCGCGATGCTCGACACCAAGCAGTCGTGGGACGAGCTGGTCATGCGCCACGCCCCCGACGAGGAGACGGCCTACCGCATCCTCGAGAACCGGCTGTACCACAACCTCACGGCCCGCTTCGTGCAGAGCCACGACTACATAGCCATGGAACGGCTCTACGAGATCCACGCCAGCGGCCGCTACGACCTGATCGTCATCGACACACCGCCTACCCGCAACGCCCTCGACTTCCTGGAGGCGCCGGCCCGCATGGCCGACTTCTTCGGCGGGCGGCTGCTGCGGTGGCTCACCATGCCGTACCGGGTGGGGGGCAAGCGCGGCGCGCGGGTCATCAACGTGGCCAGCAAGCCCTTCTACCAGCTCGCCGACCGGGCCCTCGGCAGCCAGTTCCTCCAGGACATCGCCGAGTTCTTCCTCAACTTCCAGTCGATGTACGACGGCTTCGTGGAGCGGGCCAACGCGGTTGAGGCGCTGCTCCGCGACAAGCGCACCACCTTCGCGGTGGTCACCACGCTCGAGTCGGCGCCGCTGCACGAGGCCGAGTTCTTCTGCGAGGCGCTGGCCGAGCGGAAGCTCCACCTCGGCGCACTGGTGCTCAACAAGACCTTGCCGCCCTACCTGCTCTCCCCGGCCGGGGCGCGGGCCGCCCGACGCATGGTGGCCGAGGCCGACGACCTCGGTCGGAGCCTCGCGGCGGGTGGGGGCGAGCCGGCCCTGGCGGACGCGGACCGCAACGCCCGCGTCCTGCGCACGATCGGCGAGTCGTTCGCCGACTTCGCGGTGGTGGCCAAGCGCGAGCAGGAGCTGCGGGCCGAGCTGAGCGAGGCGCCCGACGTCGTCGCCGACGTCCCCAACCTCGACGCCGACGTCGCCGACGTCGCCGGCCTCGACCGGATCGCCGAGCACCTCTTCACCCCCCGCTGAACCTCCGCCGGCACCGGGAGGATGCCGGTACCGCCGTCCCGGAGCGGCCGGGAGGTGCGGCGCCGGCACCACCGACCTCCGCGCGGGCGGCCGCCCGTGACCGCCGGGCGGGGCGGCGGCCGGTACGATCGCCGCCGTGCGGACCCTCGGCGAGCTGGCCCTGCGGCACACCGACCTGAAGGTCGGCGACCTCGAACACCTCCAGAGCCTCGTGTCGTCGTGGCGCATCCTCGCCGACCTGTCGTTCTCCGACCTCCTCCTCATGGCCCCCCTGTCGGGCGACGACACGGAGCGCTTCGTGGTGCTGGCCCAGCTCCGGCCCACCACCGGCCAGACCCTCTACGCCACCGACCTGGTCGGCTCGGTGGTGGGGGAGGCCGAGCGCCCGCTCGTGGCCAAGGCCTGGCGCAGCGGCACCCTCGTCGTCGGCGACGCCCCGATCCTCGGGTCGGCCGAGAGGGTGCGGGTGCACTGCATCCCGGTGCGCCGGCGCGACCACGTCGTCGGGATCCTGGTGCGCGAGTCGACCACCCGTTCCACCCGCCGCCACGGAGACCTCGAGCGCATCTACCAGGAGACGTTCGATCACCTGGCTCGGATGGTCGCCGAGGGCACCTTCCCGTTCCCGTCCTACGACGTCGAGCCGCAGGAGTCGCCCCGGGTCGGCGACGGTGCCATCGTCCTCGACGCCACGGCCCGGATCCGCTTCGCCAGCCCCAACGCCGTCAGCCACCTGCACCGGATCGGCATCCACGCCTACACCCCGGGCCTCCAGCTCGCCGAGGTCGGCTTCGCCGAGGAGGCCGTGATGACGGCGCTGAGCGTGAAGCTGCCCGTCACCGAGGAGATCGAGCGGGGTGAGACCTCGATCCTCCTCCGGGCCATCCCCCTCCTAGGGGGTGGGGAACCCACCGGTGCGCTCATCCTCCTGCGCGACGTCACCGACCTCCGCAGCCGCGACCGGATGCTCCTCTCCAAGGACGCCACCATCCGGGAGATCCACCACCGGGTGAAGAACAACCTCCAGACCATCGCCGCGCTCCTGCGGCTCCAGCGCCGCCGCCTACGCTCCGACGAGTCGCGCCAGGCGCTCCTCGAGTCGGAGCGCCGTATCCGCTCGATCGCCATCGTCCACGAGACGCTCGCCCGCGAGCCGGGCGGCGCGGTGCGCTTCGACGACATCGTCCGCCCGCTGCTGCGCGCGGTGGAGGAGGCCCTGACCTCGCCCGACCGGCGGGTCCGCTTCGAGGTCAAGGGTACGGCGGGCGAGATCCCGGACGGCATCGCCACCCCTCTCGCGGTCGTCCTCAACGAGTTGGTGCAGAACGCCGTCGACCACGCGTTCCCCGAGCCGCGCGACCCGCTCGGGGGCCGGGTGGTGGTCGAGTTGAACCGGACCGACGGGACGCTCGCCCTCGACGTCTCCGACGACGGCATCGGCCTGCCGGAGGGGTTCGTCCTCGAGGACGCCACCGGCCTGGGGCTGACCATCGTCCAGGCGCTCGTGACCGGTGAGCTGGGCGGCACCATCGAGATGTCGGGCGGCGACGGCACCCACGTCCACGTGGAGGTGCCGGTGGCCCTGCCCGAGCCGACCGCGCCCTGACCGGGCCGGTATCCTCGGCGCGCCTGTGGGGATACGAGAGGCCGACGGCCCACGCAACGGGCGCCCGGACCGCACCGGGGGCTCCCGGCGCTCCGGGCGGGGCGCCGCCCTCGCCGTCGCGGCGCTCGCCACCACGCTCCTGCTCGTAGCCGTCGGCGGGTACACCCGGGGCAGCGGCAGCGGGTACGGCTGCCGTGACCGCTGGCCGCTGTGCCACGACGGCGCCCTGGGCGGCCTCCTGCCCCGGGCCGACTTCCACATGATCGTGGAGTGGAGCCACCGCTGGCTCGCCGCGGTGGTGGGGGTGCTGGTGGTGGCCACCGCGGTCACGGCCTGGCGCCGCTACCGGGGCGTCGCCTGGGTGGTGGGGCCGGCGGTCACGGCCACCGTCCTGGTCTTCGTCCAGGCCTGGCTCGGCGCGCTGGTGGTGAAGAACGACCTGCACGCCGACCTCGTCTCGCTCCACCTCGCCAACGCCATGATCGTCACGGCGCTCCTCGCCGTGACCGCCGTCCGGATGCTCGCCGCCGACGGTCGCCTGCCGGTCGCCGCCGCCGACCGCGGCTGGACGGTCGCGCTGGCTTCGGCGGCGGTCCTGACCTTCGCGGTGCTGATCCTGGGTTCGGTGGTGCACAACGAGTACGTGGGCGGCTGGCCGCTCGTCGGCGGCCGGCTGATCCCCGACCTCGACGGCAAGGTGGTGGCCGTGCACTTCGTGCATCGCTTCGCCGCGGGGGTCGGCCTGATCGCCGTCGGCTGGCTCGCCTACGGCGTGGTGCGCCGACGGCGACCCCGCGCCGAGGCCGCGATGGTCCACCTGGCCCTGGCGTGCTACGTCGCCAACGTCGTGTTCGGGGCCCTGCACGTGGTGACCGAGGTGCGCTCGAGCGCCATCGTCGTGGCCCACCTCGGCATCGCCTCCACCGCCTGGACCGCTCTGGTCGCGGCGGCGCTGCTCTCCCTGAACGAGCGATCCCTGGCGGCGGAGGGGGCCGGGCCGCCCGGCGAGGCCGAGGGCCGGACCCGGGTGCCCCTTCCCACCTGATGCAACTCCTGTTAGCCTCGCGAGGATTGCCAGGGATGGAGGTGGGTCCCTGGCCCCGGGGATAGGGGGAACCGTGTTCGCGCTCCAGATCAAGCTCGACCCTGAGAAGCTCAAGGAGCAGCAGGCCGCCGAGGAGGCCGCCAAGGCCGAGGCCGAGGCGGCCAAGGCACAGGCCCAGGCCGGCGGGGCCGACGACACCGTCGACGACACCGGGGGCGGGTCCCCCGAGCCGGGCGGCGGCGACCCGGGCGAGTAGCCCTACCCTCCGCGCCGGCGCTGCGGTCGGCCATGGGAAGCACCGATCTCTCCGAGCGCCTCCGTCGCCTCGCGCCCACCGAGGCCGCGGCCCGGGTCGAGAGCCTCCTGTCGCGCACCTACGAGTACCGCGGCTGGGAAGACGTCTACCGCGACGAGTGGACCTGGGACGACGTCGTCAAGGTCACCCACACGCGGGTCAACTGCATCTCGGCCTGCTCGCTCGACGCCTACGTCAAGGACGGCATCGTCTGGCGGGAGGAGCAGAACGCCAACTACCCGCAGGCCTTCGACGACGTCCCCGACTTCAACCCCCGCGGCTGCCCGTCGGGATGCGCGTACAGCATCCAGATGTACGACCCGACCCGGGTCCGCTACCCGCTCAAGCGGGTGGGGGAGCGCGGTGAGGGTCGTTGGGAGCGCCTCTCCTGGGACCAGGCGCTCTCGGAGATCGCCGACCGGATCATCGACACCATCGTCGAGGACGGCGCGGAGTGCATCGTCTTCGACCACGGCACCACCAACATCGACAACGGGATCGGCACCCCGGTCGAGTCGCACCTCTTCGGAGGCGCGCTGGGCGGGAGCAGCCTCGACTCGTGGGCCGGTGTCGGCGATCTTCCCGTCGGCCTGATCCAGACGTGGGGCACCTACATGAGCGAGGGGACCTCCGACGACTGGTTCCTCTCCGACTACATCCTGATCTGGATCGGCAACCCCAACTACACGCACCCCTCCGACGCCCACTTCATGTGGGAGGCCCGCTATCGCGGCGCCAAGGTGGTGTCGATCGCGCCCGACTTCAACGCGTCGACCGTCCACGCCGACCGGTGGCTCAACGTCCGGATGGGCACCGACGCCGCGCTGGCGCTGGGCCTCGCCCACGTGATCGTGGAGGAGGGCCTCCACGACGCGCCGTTCGTGAAGGAGCAGACCGACCTCCCGTTCCTGGTGCGCGACGACGACGACCGCTTCCTGCGCCAGAGCGACGTCGATCCCGACGGTCCCGACGGCAGCGGCGAGCGCTTCTACGTCTGGGACGCCGCGACCGGGACCCTGGCGCTAGCCCCCGGCACGTGGGGCGCGCCCCTGATGACCCTGGAGCTCGACGGCCTCGACCCCGCGCTGGAGGGCGCCCACGAGGTGACCCTCGCCGACGGCTCCACGGTGACGGTCCGGCCGGTGTTCGAGCGGTTGCGGACCCGCCTGGCCGACTACCCGCCCGAGCGGGTGGCCGAGATCACCGGCGTCCACGCCGAGAACGTGCGTACCGTCGCCCGCGAGCTCGCGGCCGCGCGCTCGGCGATGATCTACGCCTCCTGGGGGGCGTGCAAGCACTACCACTCCGACCTGTTCCAGCGGGGCATGGCCTACCTGGTGGCCCTGACCGGCAACACGGGCGGCAAGCCCGGGTCGGGGATCAAGGTCTCCACCTGGTGGCCGATGCCCGGCTTCGTGATCATGGGCGAGGGCGGTGAGCTGCGCACCACGCCGCCCGAGGAGCTGCCCGTCGACCGCCTCCAGATGATGCAGGCCTCGAAGATGATGTTCGAGATGTCGCCGATGCTGCGCAGCACGCCGCTGATCCCGTGGCTCTACGCCCACGACCCGGAGTGGCGCGAGGCCGCCACCCGCTACGCGGATCCGGTGCTGCCCCGCCCGGTCGCCGACTACATGGACGAGGTGATCGAGAAGGGCTGGCAGCCCATCTGGCCCCGCCCCCCGAAGAAGCCCCGCTTCTTCTACTACTCGGGCCCGAACCCGCTGCGGCGCTGGCCCAACCCGAAGACCATCCGCGACAGCCTCTGGAAGAGCATCGAGACGATCGTCGCCTGCGACTTCCGCATGTCGACCTCGGCCATGTGGTCCGACTACGTCCTGCCCGCGTGCGGCTACTACGAGAAGCCGGGGATCAAGTACACCCAGTCGTACCTGCCCTACGTGGTCGTCGGGCAGCGGGCCGTCCCCGAGCTCTACGAGAGCCGCCACGAGTGGGACATCGTCCTCGGCCTGGCCCGCGCCATCCAGGAACGGGCGACGGCCCGCGGCGTCGACGTGTTCCACGACTCCAACGGCCTGCCCCACGACCTCTCCCGCCTCCACGACGACATCACCGGCGGCGGGTACTACGACGAGGGGCCGGGCGGCGAGGTGCGCGCCCTCGACTACATCCTCGAGAACTCGCCCGTCACCAAGGCCACCGACCTCGGCGGCGATCCGTGGAAGACGGCCGCCACCGAGGGCATGGTGAAGATCGAGTCCATCGACCCGGTGCAGCTCGCGGTGGGCCTCAACTCGGTGATGAGCGACTTCGACCCGAGCCGCCCGATCAACCAGTTCGCCTGGTTCGTCAAGGACAAGAACCCGTGGCCGACGCTCACCGGCCGCCAGCAGTTCTACATCGATCACCCGTGGTTCCTCGACGTGGGCGAGGAGCTGGTGTGCCACAAGGAGCCCCTCGCCGCCGGCGGCGACCACCCGCTGCGCCTCACCGGTGGCCACACCCGCTGGAGCCAGCACGCCATCTTCCGGGCCAACGAGACGCTCCTGCGCCTCCAGCGGGGCGAGCCCGTCGCCTACGTCAGCGTGGTCGATGCCGCCGCCCGCGGCGTCGACGACCACGATCGGATCCGGCTGTTCAACGACGTCGGCGAGTTCACGGTGCGGGCCAAGGTCTCACCGTCGGTCCAGCCGGGCGAGGTGATCTGCTACCACGCGTGGGAGTCGTACCAGTTCCCGGGCGGTGCCACCCAGAACGACGTCGCCCCGAGCCCGCTCAAGCCCAACAACATGATCGGCGGCTACGGCCACCTCCAGTACCGGGTGGCGTACATGTCGATGAACCACATCCCCAAGGAGGTCGCGGTCGACTTCGAGAGGGCACCGGGATGAGCCCTCCGGGCATCACGGCGCTCCTCGAGTCCGGGTCGCACGAGTGGGGCGGCGCAGCCCCCCGCGCCGTCGCACTCGTGCCCACCCCCGTCGAGAGCCAGCCCTCGGTCTACGTGCGGGTGGCGTGGGCGGGCCGTACCCGCGGCGACGTGGGCGAGGTGACGGTCCGGGCCGGCGCCCGGGCCGGCGGCGTGGTGGTGCGCCTCGACTGGGAGGTCCCGCTCCCGGCCCGGCGCATCGACGACTGGAACGCCTACGCCGACGCCTGCGCGGTGCTCTTCCCCGAGGGAGACGCCGCCGTCACCCCCATCGACACCATGGGATCCCCGGAGCACCCGGTGCACGGGTGGTACTGGCGGGCCGGGACCGACGACGCCTTCTCCCTCACCGCCCACGGCCTCGGCACGGTCGAGCGGGCCGCCGACCACCCGGTCCGGGTCGCGGCCCGGTGGAGCGGCGGGCGCTGGACCGTCGTCTTCGCGGCCCCGGGCGTCCCGCCCGTCGGGGAGGGCCCGGGTGCCGGCGTGGCGGTGCCCGCCGGCTTCGCGGTGTGGTCCGGGGTGGCCGAGGAGCGGGCCGGCCTCAAGTCGTACTCACCGGAGTGGCAGTCGTTGGCCTTCGGCGCGCTGGAGGACGGAGCATGACGGCCACCGACGCCCGGCCCCAACACCAGTTCGCGATGGTCATCGACCTCAACAAGTGCCTGGGCTGCCAGGTGTGCACGGTGTCGTGCAAGACCCAGTGGACCCGCGGTCCCGGGATGGAGGCGATGTGGTGGAACATCGTCAGCACCATCCCCGGCCGGGGCACCCCGCGCGACGCCTTCGACCTCGGCGGCGGCTACCGCGACGGCGTGCCCGTGCCCGGCGAGCTCCCCCCGAAGGGACAGTGGGGCGAGGCCTGGAACTTCGACTACGAGGCGGCCCTGTCGGGGCGGGGCCACCTCGAGCCGCTCACCGCCGACGGCTCGCCGCCCGAGTGGGGTCCCAACTGGGACGAAGACGTCGGCGGTGGCGTGTACCCCCACTCGTACTTCTTCTACCTGCCCCTCCTGTGCATGAACTGCTCCAACCCGGTGTGCCTGGAGGCCTGCCCCCGCGACGCGATCTACCGGCGCCCCGAGGACGGCGTGATCCTGATCGACGAGGAGCACTGCCACGGGTACCGGTTCTGCGCCGAGGCGTGCCCGTACAAGCGCATCTACTTCAACGAGCAACGGGTGATCGCCCAGAAGTGCATCTCGTGCTACCCGCGGTTGGAGGAAGGCGTGGCGCCGGCCTGCGTCCGCCAGTGCCCGGGACGCATCCGGCACGTGGGCTGGATCGACGATCCCGAGAGCCTGGTGCACAAGCTGGTCCACGTGTGGAAGGTCGCCCTACCGCTGCGCCCCGACTTCGAGGTCGAACCCAACCTCTTCTACGTCCCGCCGACGCTACCCACCGCGTTCGACGACGACGGTCGCTTCGACGAGAGCCGGTCCCGTGCGCCGGAGGAGCTGCGCCGGCTCTTCGGCCCCGGCGTCGACGACGCGCTGGCCACCATCGAAGCGGAGCGCGAGAAGGTCCGCGCCGGCGGTACCTCCGAGATCCTCGACGCCCTCATCTCACGGGACTGGAACGACCTGCTCGGCCCCTTCACCGTCGACCCCGGTCGTCTCGAGCGCCCGCCCCGCTGAGGCCCGTGGCGACGGCCGGTCCCGCACCCACCCGGTCGGCCCCCGCCGCCGCGCACACCGCCGCGGCCCCGGCCCGGGCCGAGCTCTGGTGGGTGCTGGCCGACGTGCTCTCCTACCCGAGCTCCGAGCTCGCCGAGGGGTTGCGGTCCGGCGCGGTGGCCGAGCGGATCACCACCGCGGCGGCGGGCCTGCCCTACAGCCTGCCGATCGGACCCGGCCTCGCGGCCGGCGGAGCCGGCGACACCGGCGCATCCCCGGAGCCCGGGTCGCCGGAGCACGCGGCGCTGGGGACGGAGTACCTGCGGCTCTTCGAGGTCCCGGGGCCGTCGGGGCGCCCGTGCCCGCTGCGCGTCGGGTCCTACGGCGGCGACCCTCGTTCGGTGATGGAGGAGCTGCTGCGCGTGTACCGCCACTTCGGCCTCACCACGGCGGGCGCGGCCGTGGGCGACCTCCCCGACGGCGTGGCGACGGTGGCGGAGTTCCTCGCGTTCCTGGCCACGCTGGAGGCCACCGCCCCCGGTGGGCGCGCCGGCGTGCGGGCGGCCCAGCGCGACCTCCTGGCGCGCCACCTGGTGCCGGCCGCGACCGCGATCGCGGGTCGGATCGGGCGCCTCCGTCCGTCGCCCGTCTACCGGGATGCGACCGCGCTGCTCGCCACCTACGCCGGTGCCGAGGCCGTGGCGCTGGGGGACTGACCGCCCGGTGGGATCGGGTCCGGCCCGGCCGGTGGCGGCCGGTCGGTGGGTGGCTCGGGTGTCCGGCGCCGGGTGACGCCCGGCGGCGGGGCCGGGCGGGGGCTCAGGACGCGGCCCGTTCCTTGTCGGCCCAGTCCTTGCGCAGGACCCGCCGCTCCTCCTCGGTGGTGCCGCCCCAGATGCCGGCCTCCTGGTTGGTGGCCAGGGCGAACTCGAGGCACTCGGCCGACACCTCGCACACCGCGCAGATCTCCTTGGCGGCCTCGATCTGGTCGACGGCCAGCCCGGTGGCGCCGATCGGGAAGAACAGATCGGGGTTGGAGTCCCGGCACAACGAGCGCGACCGCCAGGCCTGCGCGTCCCAGTCGTGTGTACGTACCCAGGTCAGCGTCACGGGGCCTCCGATATCGTGCGGGCGAACGCGCCGGGTCGGCGAGTGCTTGTGAGCACGTTCACGAGCGTCTCCGGGGGTCACCCTCGGAGCAGGGCCTCACGATACGGGCCGGTGGAACACGTTTCAAGGGGGTTGTCCTGGTGAGTGCTTCGCGAAGGGCGTGCCGGTGAGCGGGGCGCCGGGCCGCGACCGACCGGCCGTGTGGGCGCACCGGGGGGCGAGCGCCGCCCGGCCCGAGAACACCGTGGCCGCCTTCGCGGCCGCGGTGGAGATGGGCGCCGACGGCGTGGAGCTCGACGTGCACCGCAGTGCCGACGGTCACCTGGTCGTCCACCACGACGCCGAGCACCCCCGGCTCGGGGTGCTGGCCCAGCTCGACCTGGCCGAGATCAGGGCGGGTGCCCCCGAGATCCCGACCCTCGACGAAGCCCTCGACGCCTGCCCCGGGATCGTGGTGAACGTGGAGGTGAAGAACCTGCCCGTCGACGCCGACTACGACCCCGACGAGCGGGCCGCTGCCGAGGTGGTGGCCCTGGTGAGTCGCCGGGGGATCCACGACCGGGTGATCGTGTCGTCGTTCAACCTCGACACCGTCGACCGGGTGCGGTCCACCGACCCCCGGGTGCCGACGGGCTGGCTGACGATGGGCGGCTTCGACCCCCTCGAGGCCGTGGACATCGCCGCCGACCGCGGTCACGTCGCCGTCCACCCCTTGTTCTCCGAGTTGCTGGGCGACCGGGGCACCGAGGTGTGCCACCGAGCCCACGACCTCGGGCTGCGGGTCAACACGTGGACGGTCGACGATCCCGGTCTCCTCGTGGCGCTGGCCGCGTCGGGCGTCGACGCCGTCATCACCAACGTCCCCGACGTCGCCCTCCGGGCGTTGGGTCGCCGGGGGTAGGTCCGGCTCCCGGCGCGCGCCGACCGGTGGTCCGAATGCCCGCCGGTGGGCGGGTCAGGCGCCGGGGCCGTCGACGGGGACCACGAGGCGCAGGGCGCCGGGGCGGTGCTCGAAGTCGAGGCGGGTCGTCTCGCCCAGGTAGTCGCCGTCGACCTGCCACGGGAACGGGTCGTCGGAGGTGACCGACAGGCGCGTGATCCCGTCGCGGTGGGCGAGGTCGGGGTGGCGACGGAGGCGGCGGCCGGTAAGCAGGGCCGAGACGCCGCAACGCACCACGGTGGTCATCCCCGTCACCCGGAAGGCCGTGAGCGCGAGGGCCGAGTCGAGGCGCGCCGACGGGGCGATCACCACGGGCCGCTTGCCCAGGTAGGTGTAGGGGCTCGTCTTGGAGACGATCGCGAAGATGAGGTCGTCGATCACGTCGCCGCCGGGCAGCTCGACGCGGAAGCGGCCCCGGCGGTGGTCGTAGCGGCGGAGCCAGGTGTCGACGGCCGCGGCGAGGAACAGCGGGTGCGCGGCGTAGCGCTTGAGCGAGGAGCGGCGCTCGACCTGCTCGATCACCGCGGCGTCGAAGCCGATTCCGGCGTGGAAGAGGAAGTGCCGGCCCCCGGCCGCCCCCAGCCCCACCCGCCGCACCGAACCCCGCTCGAGCGACGTGAGCAGCGCGGCGGTGGCGTCGATGGGGTCGTAGGGAACGCCGATGCTCCGGGCGTAGACGTTGGTGGAACCTCCGGGCAGGGGCGCCAGCGCGGTGGCGGTGCCGGCCAGGCCGTCGGCGGCCTCGTTGAGGGTGCCGTCGCCGGCGAGGACGGCCACCACGTCGACCCCGTCGCGGGCCGCGGCCCGGGCGAGGCGGGCGGCGTGGCCCCGCCTCGACGTCTCGGCCACCTCGAGGTCGTGGTCGGCGGCGAGGGCCTTGCGGATCACGATCCGCATCCGGGTCGTGACCGACGACGCGGTGGCGTTGACGATCAGGAGGATGCGCACGGCCGAGGAGGCTAACGGGTGCTCGACCCGTCCCGTCCCGGGGCGGCCGTCAGAGGGCCTAGGTTGGCCGGCGATGGGCGACGGGCGCCGGGAACGGGTTCGACGGTTCGACGACCTGGACGCGCGGGTCGTCGCGTGCCGGATGTGCCCGCGGCTGGTGGAGTGGCGTGAGCGCGTCGGGCGGGAGAAGCGGGCGGCGTACCGAGACGAGGAGTACTGGGCCCGGCCCGTGCCCGGCTTCGGCGATCCGTTCGCCCGGGTGTTGGTGGTCGGGTTGGCCCCGGCCGCCCACGGGGGCAACCGGACCGGCCGGATCTTCACCGGCGACCGCTCCGGCGACTGGCTCTTCACGTCGCTGCACCGGACGGGGTTCGCGAACCAGCCCTTCTCCCGGTCGCGTGACGACGGCCTGCGTCTCGACGACATGTACGTGGCGGCGGCCGTGCGCTGCGCCCCGCCCGACAACAAGCCCACCACCGCCGAGCGCGACAACTGCCTGCCGTACCTGGTCGAGGAGCTCGACCTGCTCCGCGAGCTGCGGGTGATCGTGGTCCTCGGCGGGTTCGCCTACGCCACCCTGGCCCGGGTGGTGCCGCTGCCCCGGCCGCGCCCCCGCTTCGGCCACGGGGTGGAGGTGCCGGCCGCCGGCGGAGCCCTGACCGTGATCTGCTCCTACCACCCCAGCCAGCAGAACACGTTCACCGGGCGGCTCACCGAGGAGATGTTCGACGCCGTCTTCCGCCGCGCCCGCGAGCTGACCGGCTGACCGCCCGTCGCCCGTCGCCCGTCGCAACCACCCGTCGCCCGACGCAGCCACCCGTCGCCCGACGCAGCCACCCGTCGCCCGTCGCCCGTCGCCCGACGCAACCTCCCGTCGCCCGACGCAACCTCCCCTCGCCGGGAGCGATCCGCCGCCCAGGATCTCCCGACGTTGGGTCGATCTTCGTCGCGTGGCGACAGGAGGTGTCCCAACGCCGGGTGCGGGTGGGTCAGGTGAGGGCCAGGAGCTCGCCCGCCGCGTAGACCACCGCCACGATGCCGAGCAGGGTGGCGACCGAGATGCGCAGCCCCCGCTCGGTCGCGGCGATGGCCAGGCGGGCGCCGAGGCGCGCACCGGGCACCACCGCCACGCACAACGGCAGGGCGTAGACCCAGTTGACGTCGCCCAGCCACACGTGGGTGAGGGTGCTCGGCACGGCCAGCAGCCCCACGCACGCGAGCGACGTCCCCACCGCCTGCTTGATCGGTAGGCGCAGCCACTCCGAGAACGCGGGGACGAGGACCACGCCGCCGCCCAGGCCCAGGAGCCCGCTCAGGCCGCCGGCGCCCAGCGCCGTGACGACCACCCGGCCCGGGCGGACCTCGGACCGCTCCGCGGGCGGCCGGCCGACCCGCACGGGGCGACTGGTGCCGGCGGCCATCCGCCACGCGGTGAGGCCTACCAGCGCGGCGGTGGCGACCATCAGGAGATGCCCGTTCCCCGGCACGCGGTGCGACAGCAGCGAGGCTCCCACCGCCGCGGCCGAGCCGACCGAACCGACGCCGGCGACGAGGGGCCAGAACACCATGCCTTCACGGTGGTAGCGGAGCGTACCGCTCAACGCCGACGGGAAGATCGCCGGCAGGGTGGAGCCGACCCCCTCGATGGCGGTCGCGCCCAGGACCCGGATGCCCGGCGTGGAGATCGCTCCGCCACCCACGCCGAACATGCCCGACAGGACCCCGGTCACGTAGCCGAGCGCGAGGGTGAGCAGCACTCTCCAGGTGTCGGCCACGCCGGGACGGTACCCGGCGACCCCGGGGGATACCCTGAACGGGTGACCTCCGACCTCTCCCTGCGCGGCGTCTACATCCCGCTGATCACCCCGTTCGACGCGGCCGGAGAGGTCGCCGTCGACGCCGTCGAGCGGCTCGCCCACGAGTACCTCGACGCCGGCGCGGCCGGGATCGTCGCCCTCGGCACCACCGGGGAGTCGTCGGCGCTCGACGCCGGCGAGAAGCGAGCGGTCGTCGATGCCTGCTCGCGCGCCTGCGCCGAGCGCTCGGCCCCCCTGATCGTGGGCGCCGGCACCAACAGCACCCGCACCACGGTGGCAGCCGTGGAGGCCCTGGCCGGGACCCCGGCCCTCGTCGCCGCCCTGGTGGTGGTCCCGTACTACGTGCGGCCCTCCGAGGCGGGCATCGTCGCCCACTTCGAGGCCGTGGCCGCCGCGAGCCCTGTCCCCCTCGTGCTCTACAACATCCCCGCCCGCACCGGCCGCGCGCTGGGGCCCGCCGGCATCCTGCGCCTCGCCTCGAACCCCGGCGTCGCCGGGATCAAGCAGTCGGTGGCCGGCCTCGACCTCGACACCCTCGAGGTGCTGCGCGGTGCGCCCGAGGGCTTCCACGTCCTCGGCGGTGAGGACGCGTTCCTCTACCCGCTGGTGCTGATGGGCGGTTCCGGCGCGGTCGCCGCCTCGGCGCACGTGTGCACCGAGCGGTTCGTGGCCATGATCGAGTGCGGCCTCGCGGGCAAGGTCGACGAAGGTCGGGCCCTCGCGGGCGCGCTCCTGCCCGTGGTGAAGGCCGGGTTCTCCGAGCCCAACCCGGCGGTGTGGAAGGGTGCCCTCCACGCCCAGGGGCGCATACCCACCCCCGACGTGCGCGCCCCGATGACCAACGCCTCGCCGG
>JADLDD010000040.1 GCA_020846855.1 Acidimicrobiia bacterium
CTGCAGGTTCCGGGTTCGAGTCCCGGGCGGCGTACTCGAAGCCCGGGCGCCCGCTCAGGCCGGGCGGTCCAGGACCGACCGGAGGGCGGGCTCCAGGTCGGGGTGGCGGAAGCGGTAGCCCGTCGAGATCAGCTTCTCCGGCTCGACCCGCTGGCTCACCAGCAGCAACCCCTCCACCAGCTCCCGCCCGTATCGCGCGTACAGCGCCGGGAGCGGGGTGGGCAGCCGCGACGGGCGGCGCAGCACCCGGGCCAGCGTCGCGGTGAGCTCCCGGTTGGTCACGGGCGACGGGCTCACGGCGTTGAGCGGGCCCACCACCGCGGCCTCGGTGATCGCGTGCCGGATCACGCCCACCTCGTCGGGCAGCGAGATCCAGCTCATCCACTGGCGGCCGGAGCCGGTGCGGCCCCCCAGACCCAACCGGAAGGGCGGCACCATGCGGGCCAGCGCGCCGCCGTGCCCGGCCAGCACGAGCCCCGAGCGCAAGGTCACGACCCGGACGCCGGCCGCGGCGGCGGGCTCGGTGGCGGCCTCCCACTCGCGGCACACGCGAGCCATGAAGTCGTCGCCCGGCGGGCTCTCCTCGGTCAGGCGCTCGTCGCCGCGGTCGCCGTAGATGCCGATCGCCGACGCCGATACGAGCACCGCGGGCCGCCGGTCGGTGCCCACCAGCGCGCCGGCGAGGAGCGACGTCCCCCGCGTGCGACTCTCGAGGATCTCGCGCTTGCGCTCGTCGCTCCAGCGTCGATCGCCGATCCCGGCGCCGGCCAGGTGCACCACGGCGTCGAACCCCTCCAGCGCGGCGCCGTCGATCGTGCCGGCGCCGGGGTCCCACGCCACGACGCCCGTGCCCGTGCCCGCGTCCGCGCCGGGTACCACGCCCCGCCGGAGCCGCACCACGTCGTGCCCGTCGCCTCGTAGCGACGCTGCCAGCGCCGTCCCGATCAGGCCCCCCATCCCGCTCACCAGGACCCGCATGAGCGGCATCGTAGGTTCGCCTCGGGGCGCCACCGAGCGCGCCCCCAGGGCCTCCCCGGGGATCAGCCGTGGCCGATGGCCGCGGCGGCGACGAGCACCGCCACGACCACGAGGGCCACGGCCACGAAGCGGCGATCGCCCTCGCGTGCCCACAGCACCACGAGCGCGAGCACGCGCACGGTGGGCGTGAGCGCCAGCACGACTACGCCCGCCGCCAGGAGGAGGTCGCCCGCGGACTGGTCGCCTCCGATCTCGAACAGCCGGACCACGTGCGCGTGGCGGTCGCCTCGCGCCAGGGTCACGGTGAGGCCGGCGGCCATCAGGGCGCACGCGACGGCGAGCCCCGTGCGCAGGACCATGGCGACCACGCGCCGGTCGACGGCCTCCTCGGCCACGATCACGTCGCTGGGCGGTCCACCCGCGGCCGCACCCGGCCGGCCGGCCGGTACCGCCGGCCCAGCCTCCTCCGCGCCCACCTCAGCGCCCAATGTCGACCCCGAACGCCTTGAGCGCCATCTGGAGCGCCACGAAGACCAGGACCGCGACCAGCACCCGCCGCAGCAGCGCGGGCGAGGTGCGCGCCGCCAGCCGGCTGCCGAGCAGCGCACCGGCGACCACACCGAGGGCGATGGGCGCGGCCACGAGCGGGCGGAGGTACCCGCGGGCGAAGTACACGAGCAGGCTGGCGATGGCCGTCACGCCGATCATGAAGTTGGAGGTCGCGGCGGCCACCTTGATCGGGACCTTCATCCCGACCGTCATGGCCGGGACCTTGAGGAATCCGCCCCCCACACCGAGCATCCCCGAGAGCATCCCGGCCAGGGCCGAGACGCCGGCTCCGAGGCCGAGGCGCTCCGCCCGGTACTCGACGAGCACCCCCGAACGGGGGTCGACGTAGGCGCCGGCCAGGGTGCCCGGCGTCTCCCATCCCCCCGACGGCGGCGGCGACCCCGCCGCGCCCGGGCCGGGTCCGGGTTCCCCGCCGTCGGCGACCACCTCGGGCGCGTCGGCCTCACGGCCGCGCCACGCCAGCACCGCGGTGGCCAGCACGACCCCCGCGAAGACGGCCGAGAGCGTCCGGGGTGAGATGGCGACGGCGATCAACCCGCCGGCGATCCCGCCCACCGTCGTGGCGACCTCGAGCGCCATGCCGAGGCGCATGTGGGCCAGGCCCTCGCCCACGTAGGCGCTACCGGCGGCGGTGGAGGTCGCGACCACGCACACCAGCGACACCGCCACGGCCAGGTGGATGTCGTAGCCGAACGCGAGCACGAGCGCGGGCACGACGATGATCCCGCCCCCGATGCCGATCAGCGCGCCCAGCCACCCGGCGAAGACGCCGAGAGCCGCGAGCCCGGCCAACTCGGCGCCGCTCAACTGCACGACGGCCGAAGGTACCAGGGACCCGGCCGGGCGTCGCCGGGCGTCGTCGGGCGGCCCCCATCGGTCCATGCCCCGCCCCAAGTCCCGCCCCACACTCCTATCCCGAGCGCCGGGGTGTGCCCCCCGGGGCGCCTTGCACGCCCGGTGCAACAGAGTGTTAGGATGGTGTCTGCCCGCAAGGGCGCGACGATCGACCCTCGCTCCTACCCTGCCCGGGAGTGGGGGTCTCGTCGCGTCAGGACCCTGCCGCGTTAGGTTCGGGCGCCGTGGACGGACCCTCCGAAGCGCCGGCGCCGGCCGACCTGCACACCCTCGCCGCCGGCGGGATCGACCCGCTGGCCGCCTTCCGCCTCGACGGGAGGGTGGCGATGGTGACCGGCGCGTCGTCGGGCCTCGGTGCCCGCTTCGCGCGGGTCCTCGACGCCGCGGGAGCCCACGTCGTGGTCGTCGCCCGGCGACGCGCCCGCCTCGACGAGGTCGCCGGCACGCTCACCGGCGACGCGCTCGTCGTAACCGCCGACCTGACCGACGACGACCAGAGGGAGGAGGCCGTGGCCGTCGCGCTCGATCGCTTCGGCCGGGTCGACGTCCTGGTCAACAACGCCGGTCGCTCCGACCCGATGAGGGCCCTCGACGAGCCGGTCGGGCACTTCCGCGCGTCGATCGAGCTGAACCTGGTCGCGCCGTTCGCCCTGAGCCGGCTCGTGGCGCGCTCCCTCGCCGACGCCGGGCGTCCGGGAGCGATCGTCAACGTCGCGTCGGTCTACGGCGTCGCCGGCGTGGGCCGCGTCCCCGAAGCGGGGTACGCGGCGGCCAAGAGCGGCCTGGTCGGCCTGACCCGCGAGCTGGCGGTGCAGTGGTCGCGCCGCTCGATCCGGGTCAACGCCATCGCGCCGGGGTGGTTCCGCAGCGTGATGACCGACACCTTCTTCGCCGACCCGCGGCTCGTCGAGTGGCAGCGGACCCGGGCCCCCCTGGGCCGCGAGGGGCACGAGGCGGAGCTCGACGGCGCGCTGCTGTACCTGGCCTCCGACGCGAGCAGCTACGTGACCGGCCAGGTCCTCTGCGTAGACGGGGGTTGGACCGCGACCTGAAGGGCGGCGGCGGCCCCGACGACCCCGCCGGACCCGCCTCAGGCGTTCGCCTTCTCCAGGACGTGGACGCAGCAGGCCGACCCCAGGCCGATCACATGCGTGAGGCCGACCCGGGCCCCGGGGATCTGGCGATCGCCGGCCTCGCCCCGCAGGTGGGTGGTCACCTCGTAGACGTTGGCCACGCCCGTCGCCCCCAGCGGGTGCCCCTTGGAGATGAGGCCGCCGCTCACGTTGACCGGCGTCGGGCCGTCGCGCTCGGGACCGCCCTCCTCGATGAACTTCCCCGCCTCGCCCGGCGCGCACAGCCCGAGGTTGTCGTAGTGGATCAGCTCCGCGGTCGCGAAGCAGTCGTGCAGCTCGACCAGGTCGAGGTCGGACGGGTCGACCCCCGAGATCTCGTAGGCGCGCGACGCGGCCTGGCGCGTGAGCGTGTTGACGTCGGGCTGGACCTGGTCGCCCTCGGTCCACGGGTCGCTCGTCATCACGGACGCGCCGATGCGGACGGCCCGGGCCTGCTGCTCGTCGGAGAGCGACCGCAGCCGCTCTCCCGACACCAGGACCACCGCCGCGCCGCCGTCGCCGGTCGGGCAGCACATCAGCACCGTGTTCGGGTACGCCATCATAGGCGCGCCCATGATCTCGTCGAGGCTGAACTCCTTGCGGTACTGCGCCAGCGGGTTGAGCGTGGAGTTGCGGTGGTTCTTCTCGGCCACCTTGGCGAACTGCTCGAAGCCCACTCCGCCGTTCTCGTAGGCGTACTCCATCCCGGCCTGGGCGAAGACGCCCGGCATGAGGGTGGTCCCGAGGCGCCCCTCGACGCTCATCACCGAGCCGTAGCGGCCCGACGGCTCGAACGCCTCGGCCTCGCCGGACGGCGGCTTCGCCCCGAGCAGGCCCATCTTGCCCATCTTCTCGAAGCCCACGGCCAGGCCCATGTCGGCTTCACCCGCCTTGATGGCCATGTACACGCAGCGGATCGCGGTGGCACCGGTCGCGCAGGCGTTGGCGACGTTGTAGACGGGGATGCCGGTCTGGCCGATCTGCTTCTGGAGCCGCTGGCCGACCCCGCTCCCCGCCTCGTAGAGGTTGCCCGCGCCGAGGACGTCGATGTCGGCCATCGAGACCCCGCCGTCGGCGAGGGCCGCGTTCGCGGCCGCGGCGCCGAGGTCGATGAGGTCCTGGTCGGGGTAGCGACCGAAGCGCGTCATCGCCGCGCCGAGGACCCAGACCTCGTCGCCCGCCGTCGCGTCGCTGGGTGCCACGGTGCCCGTCGCGTCCATTTGGCGTCCTCCCTTGGTCAGCCTGCCGATGGTTGCCGCTCGTCGTCGCCATTCGCCGTGGGTTCCGTCCGGTACGGGGTTGCGACCGGCGGGGCCGGCCGCACCCGGCGGCCCGACCTCAGGCCGGCTCGAACCCGAAGGCCACGGCCTCGGTGCCCTCCCGATCGTGACCGGCCGGGAAGGTCGTGAGCCTCACCCGCATCCCGAGGCCGACGTGCTCCGGGTCGGCGGGCGTGTGCACCACGTTGGCCTTCACGAGCCCGCCCCCGTCGAGACCGACGATCGCCGACGCGTACGGGACGGGGACCCCGGGCGCGGCCCGGTGGACGATCGTGAAGGACCGCACCGTCCCCTCGGTGGCCAGGGGCACCCGCTCGAAGTCGGTCCCGAAGCAGCGGGCGCAGCCGTTGCGCCGGTCGAAGTAGAGGGCGCCGCACCCCCGGCAGCGCCCGGCGACCAGGTGCGGCGGGCCGTCGTCGAGGACGAGGTAGTCGACGATAGGGACCTGGCGACCCATGGCGCCTCCCACCGGGGTGTGCGACGGCGTGCTCTGTCGCGACCCACCCTAGGGCGGCGGCGGGGTTACGCTCCACGGCCGGGCGAGCGTGGCGGAATCGGCAGACGCACCGGGTTTAGGTCCCGGCGCCCGCAAGGGCTTGGGGGTTCGACTCCCCCCGCTCGCACCTCCCGGTCCTGGGCGCCGGGGCCGCCGGCGCGCCACGACCTCGGGACGAGCTAGGGAAGGTCGCCGGAGACGCCGCGCCGGGCGTTGCGCCGGTCGCGGCTCGCGACCAGGGCGCGGATCGCTCCGGTGAGGGCGACGCCCTCCGGCCCACGCGGCGGGAAGAGCAGCGAGCCGATCTCGACGCGGTCGGGCATGAGGTCGAGGAGGTACTGCGTCTCGGGATCGGTGCACGAGTCGACCGACGCGCCCGTCGCGGCGGCGGCTTCGATCGCGGCGGCCACCACGTGGATCCCGGGCGCGGCCCGCTTCCACGACTCGTCGTAGCAGGTGGCGAAGCAGAACTCCGCCCCCCGCGCCGTGACGTGCCACGCCATAGCGACGGGCCGGCCGGCGTGCTCGATCGCCATGAGCCTCATGCGGCCCTCGGCTCCGAACCCCGCCACGACCTCGCGCAGGAACTCGACGGAAGCGCTCCCGGCCGGGCCCGGCGTCCGCTGGTCACGCTTCCAACCGGAGCGCTCCAGCTCGAGGAACTCGTCGACCGCGCCGAGGTCGGGCGGACGGTCGTGCGGCATCGGGACGGTCCCGCCCCCCGCGGCGAGGCGGGCCGCCGCCGTCCGGCACCGCCGCCGCCGGGCCTCGGAGAAGTTGGGCCGGTGACCCGATCGGAGCGCGCCGCGCCGGAACCGGTGGTAGAGGATCGGACGGGCACCGCTCGAGGTCCCCCTCGACGCCGCGACCAGCGCCTCGCCGACCGGCCCGTCGACCCGCGTCCACTCGAGGGCGAGGAGGCCGCCACCCAGCCGGCCCGACGCGCCGGCGAGCGCCCGGGCGGCGTCGGCCAGGTGGGCGCCGTCGATGAGCGGGGTCCCCAGCGGAGCACCGTGGGGACGGAGGAGCGTCGCCCAGGTCGGCCAGGCGATGCGCCGCCACGACGGCTGGTGCACCACCGGCACCGCGCCGACCATCGCGTCGCCCCGATGGACGGCCAGCAGGGCCGTAGGCCGCCCGTTCCCGAACAGGCGGAGCGCCGGCAGCACGTACAACGGCTCGAAGAAGGGATTGGGCTCCGCGGCGCGGTCGGCCAGCGCCGACCACGCCGACACGAGCGCCGGCGCGATCCCGTCGAGTGGGTGCAGGACCACGCGCATCGGGACCCAAGGTACGCGGTCGCCCCCGAATTCGCCCACCCTCCGTGCTCCCCCTCGGCCGCCGAACGCGCGAGGCGCGATCGCGCCGGGGCGCCGGGGCGCCGGGGCCGCCCGCGCGCCACGACCTCGGGACGAGCTAGGGAAGGTCGCCGGAGACGCCGCGCCGGGCGTCCCACCCGTCACGGAGCGCGATCAGCGCCCGGATCGCGCCGCGGAGCGCGACCCCACCGGCACCGCGCGGCGGGAACACCAGCGTGCCGATCGGGATCCGGCCCGGCATCAGCTCGCGCAGGTAGCGCTCGTCGGGTGATGCGCACGAGTCGACGGACGCGCCGGTCGCCGCGGCCGCTTCGAACGCCGCGGCCACCACCTGGATCCCGGGGGCGGCGCGCTTCCAGGACTCGTCGTAGGCGGTCTTGAAGAAGAACTCGGCCCCCGGGGCCTTGAGGTGCCAGGTCATCGCGAGGGCGTGGTCGGCGTCCTCCATCGTCACGAGCCGCAACCGATCGGCGGCGCCGAAGCCGTCCACCACCTCCCGCAGGAAGTCGGCGTGGCCGGGCCGGGAGGCGAAGGCCGTCCCGGCCGAGCCCTTCCACCCGGACCGCTCCAGGTCGAGGAAGGCGCCGACGGCGTCGCCCGCCTCGGCGGCGGGGCGATCGACCGGCTCCGGGGCGGGCGCATCACCCGCGAGACGCCCCGTGGCCCGCCGGTACCGGCGCAACCGGGAGGCCGCGAGGCGCGGACGCCCGCCGGACCCCAGCGCCGGCCGCTCGAAGCGCTCGTAGCGGATCGGACCCCGGTACCCCGCGCCGAAACGCCCCGCCGTGGCGAGCGCGCCGCGGAGCGCCCCGACGACCGGCCCGTCGAGCCGGACCCACTCCATCACGAACAGGCCGGCCCCCAGGCGCCCCGACGCTCCGGCCAGCGCCGCCGCGGCGGGCTCCAGGTGGTCCCGATCGACGAGGGGCGTCCCCAGGAAGCAGTAGTCGTGGCGGAACGTGGCCCACCCCGGCCAGCGGATGCGGCGCCACGACGGCCGGTGCACCACCGGGAGCGCAGCCACCATCGAGGCACCCCGGTGGACCGCCAGCAGCGCCAGCGGGTACCGCTCTCCGAGGTGACGGGCCGCCGGGAGCACGAACATCGGCTCCAGGTACGGGTTGGGCTCGATCGCGCGCTCCGCGAGCGACGCCCACGCCGACACGAGGTCCTGCCCGATGCCCTCGATCGGGTGCAACGCTGCCCTCACTGGTCGGTAGGGTATCCGTTCCAGTGCGCGCAGCAGTCCTCCACGACATCGAGTCGGTACGCCGGATGGCCCCCGAGTGGGAGGCGCTCGCCGCCGGGTCCGGAGCCGCGCCGTGCGCCCACCCTGCGTGGTGCCTCCCGTGGTGGGAGCACCTGGGTCGCGGGCGCCTCCACGTCGCCACCGTGCGCGCGGGCGGGCCGGGGAGTCCCCTGCTGGCCGTGGGACCCTTCCACCTGCGCCGCCGCGGCCGGTTGCAGGCCGTGCGGTTCCTCGGCCACGGCCTCGGGGCGCTGAGCGCGCCGGTCGTCGATCCCGACCACCCGGAGGCCGCCGAGGTCCTGTGGGCGGACCTCACGGGGCGGTCCTCGCATCACCTGCAGCTCGTGACCTACGACGCCCGCGACCGCTCCCTCGACGCCCTGCGGCGCGTCGCCGGGCCGGGCCTGCGGGTCGGGTGGGAAGACGTGTGCCCGACCATCGACGTCGCCGGCGGCTACGACGCCGAGATGGCCCGGCGACCCGAGCTCCGGAGGGTCCTGCGCCGCGCCGCGAGGGCGCTGGAGCGGCGGGGCGCGACCCACGAGGTCGAGGTCGTCACCGATGCCGGCCACGCCGAGAGCGTGCTCGACGACCTGGCGTCGGTGCACGACGCCGCCGAAGCCGACCGGCCGCGCCAGCACCTGCTCGCCGGCCGCCTGGGGGCCTTCACCCGGGGTCTCGTCGCCGAGGCGGCCCGGGCCGGCGTGCTGCGGCTGTCGATCGGGCGAGTCGACGGGCGGGCGGTGAGCTTCGCCCTCTGCCTGCGCGGCCCCGGCGGACCGGCCCTGTGGCTCAACCGCTTCGACCCGGCGTACTCCGACATCGCCCCGGGCCACCTCCTCCTGGAAGAGATGGTCGCGTCGGCGGCCGCCGGCGGCGACCGCGTCGTCGACCTGATGATCGGCGACTTCCGGTACAAGCGCCTTTGGGCCACCTCCAGCCACGACACCCTCACCGTCGACGGCTCGGGCCCCGCCCTGGGCGCGGGCATCCGCCGCGCCGAGGCGGGTGCCGTCGACGCCGTGGGCGCCGCGCTGCGCCGCGCCCGGGACGCCTGGTCGGGGCGAACCGGCCGGTCGGGTCAGGCCGCGGCGAAGTAGGGGTCGGCCGGCCAGGCGGCGGCCGGCCGGGCCAGGTCGTGGGCCAGGCGCAGCCGGCCCTGACCCCGGTGCATGCAGACCCGCGACAGGGCACGCAGGTCGTCGCCGGGTACGACGCGCCCGCCCGCGAAGCCGAACGCGGCCCGGTAGCCGGCGTCGACGACCAGCGCCCGCGACGCCGGATCGTGCCGGCCCTCGGGGTAGGCGAACAGGTCGACCGGTGCACCGACGAGGTCTTCGAGGCGGGCTCGCGAGTCGGTGAGCTCGGCGCTCTGCTCCGCCCGATCCAGCCCGGGCAGGGGGCGGTGGGTGACCCCGTGGGACCCGACGGTGAAGCCGGAGGCCGCGAGCTCGGCGAGCTGGCCCTCGGACATGGCCCGCACCGCCCCCGGCCACCCCGGATGCTCACAGCCGAGCGCGCCCGGCGACGCGAACACCGTGGCGGTCAGCCCGCGCTCGGCGAGGATCCCCGCCGCGAGCTCGTACACACCGGCCAGGGCGTCGTCGAAGGTGACCGCCGCCAGCCCGTCGACGGGACGACCCGCCTCGAGGCGCTCGACGACGGTGCCCAGGGGTACGACCTCGAGGCCCCACGCCAGCACGAGGTCGAGCTGGCGGGCGAACTGCTCCGGCGCGAGCCGGTATTCGTCGGTGTCCTCCGCGCCGGGGGTGACGTCGTGGTAGCCCAGCACCACCGCGCCACCCGTCGCGATCCTCCCGGCGATCAGAGCCCGGGCGACGGGCGGCGCGGCGAGCAGCTTGCGGCGCCAACCGGGAACGGGCATCGCCAGACCGTATCCGCTCGTCCGCTCGCAGCGACGGTGGGTGACCACGGGCCGGATATCCACCCGTTGTGCGGCCGGTGTGCGTAGCGTCTCCCCCGTCGCAACGGTCCGGCGCCTCGGCGCGCCGGCCGGCAGAGGGGAGGACGCATGGTCTGGCTGGTTGCCGTGGCCTTCGGTGCGTTCACGCTCGGGTTCGTTCTCGCCGCCCTGCTGGGCGGAGCCGGGGTGGCCACGCCTCCGGAGGAGGTGGGCGGCGCCGCGGCGGTAGGCACGGCGCGCTGCTACCCGCCGGCCGGGTCACCGATCGGCGGGTCCGGTCGCGTCGCGCCGTCACGGAGCGCCGGCGGCCTGGCCCACGGCTGAGCCCTAACGGCCTCGCCGCTCAGCGACGCTTCTTGCGCCGGCGGCCCACGCCGGGGCCACGGCGCCATGCCGATGGGCGGCGCCGGGCCTTCTCGGCCTCGGCCCGGGCCTCGGGAGCCGCCGCGTTCACGATGTCCTCGGCGGCGTCGAGCAGGGCGGCTACGTCGTCGCCCAGCACCAGAGGCTCCTCGCCGGGGGGCACCATCGAGCCGCCCAGGCTGCCGTAGTGCCACCCGGCGTCGTAGCGCCGGGCCTCGAACGACGGGCAGTCGTCGGGGCAGCGCCACGGTGCCTCCGGCGCCAGGTCGAGGCGGCACTTCCGCACCACGTCGCCGTTGGGATAGCTGCGGCTCTCGTAGTGGCGGCAATCGGTGCGCATACCCATCCGCACATTCTGCCGTCCCGGACCCACCGGTCCGGGGTCGCGGCCCGTCACCCGAGCCAGTCGGGCGCCCGTTCGAGCAGGTAGTGGCTGACCGCGGCGCACGCGTCGAGCGTCGCGCACGGCACCTCCTCGCCCTCCCGGATGCGGACCAGCGACACCCTCTGGTGGGCCACGACCCGCAGGCTCGTCTCCGGAGCGTCGGTCACCGACGGGTAGGAGTCGATGGCCGACGCCTCCAGCGGCAGGTCGGGACCGCCGATCCCGGCCAGCTCGGTGGCGAGGCGCAGGAGGTCCGGACCGTGCGGCAGCGGGGGCAGGCCCCAGGTGAACGTCAGCGGGAAGTGGAACTCGTCGGGCACCTCGCCGTCGTCGGCGGCGATGACGGCGTCCTCGAAGCCGAGCAGGACGCGGGGCGCGACCTCCAGGGCCAGGTAGAGGTCGAGGGGCCCGGCGCAGGCCTCCTCGGGGTGGAGGTCGACCTCCCACGTCTGGCGCAGGGAGTAGCTCTCCACGAAGTGGCGCTCGTCGTGCACGTGGAACCCGTGCTCGATGGCGTGGTCCTTGAGGTCGGCGACGAAGCCGGGGACGTCGAGAGCGGCCACCTCAGGACGACACCGCCTCGGGCGCCAGGGTGCGGCGCAGGAACCCGACGGCGTCGTCGAAGGCGACGGCGGCCGGCTCGATCAGGTCGTTCATCCCGAAGAAGCCGTGGAACATCCCGTCGTAGTCGTGGACCTCGGCGGGCGTGCCCTCGGCCGCGAGGCGCTCCGCGTAGGCGCGCCCCTGATCGCGCAGCGGGTCGTACTGGGCGGTGATCACCAGCGCCGGCGGCAGGCCGGCGAGCGACGCGGCGCGGATCGGCGACGCCCGCCAGTCGTCGGCGTCGGAGGCCCGGCTCAGGTAGTGGCCGTGGAACCAGCGGATCGCGGGTACCTCCAGGAAGTACCCCGAGGCGTTCTCGATCATCGACGGGCTCTCGAACTCGTTGTCGGTCGCCGGGTAGACCAGGAGCTGAGCGGCGATCGGCGGGCCGCCGGAGTCGCGGGCGTCGAGCGCCACGACCGCGGCCAGGTTGCCGCCCGCGCTGTCGCCGGCCACGGCGAGCCGCGCCGGGTCGGCGCCCAGCTCGTCGGCGTGGTCCGAGGCCCAGCGGGTGGCGTCGATGGCGTCGTGGACGGCGGCGGGGAACGGGTGCTCGGGGGCGAGGCGGTAGTCGACCGACAGCACCGCGCACGGCGTGGCGTCGGCGATCATGCGGCAGATGTTGTCGTGGGTCTCCAGGTCGCCGATGACCCACCCGCCGCCGTGGAGGTACACGACGAGCGGCAGCAGCTCGGCCCGCCCCGGCCGGTAGGCCCGCACCGGGATGGAGCCGTCGCGCCCGTCGATGGTGAGGTCCTCGACGGTGGCCACGTCGATGCTGCTGGGCAGCGTGGCCGCCCGCAACGCCTCGCGGAGCTCGCGCGGCTCCTTGCCCTCGGGGTCCATGAGGCCGAGCTCGTTCACCAGGTCGACCACGACCTGGGCCTGGGGGTGCAGCGGCATCGTCAGCCCTCCTCGCCGGTGGTGCCCACAGCGTCGCGCAGCTTCGCGGCCAGGTCCCGGAGCGCCGCCCCCCGGTGCGAGAGCCGGTCCTTCTCCGCGGCGTCCATCTCGGCGAACGTCCGGCCGGCCGGGTCGGCGGAGGGCGCGAAGACCGGGTCGTACCCGAAGCCCGCGGCGCCCCTGGGCGCCTCGGTGATCCGGCCCTCGACCACGCCCACCCCCTCGAGCGCCTCCCCCGACGGGAACACCAGCACCACGACCGTCGTGAAGCGCGCCCCCCGGTCCGGGGGCGCGACCCCGGCCATCTCGCGCAGCAGCCGCTCCACGTTGTCGGCGTAGGTGGCGTTCTCCCCCGCGTACCGCGCCGACCGCACACCGGGTTCCCCATCGAGGGCGTCGACCTCGAGCCCGGTGTCGTCGGCGAGGGCGGGCAGATCGGTGGCCGCGCCGAGCACCCGGGCCTTGAGCAGCGCGTTCTCGCGCAGCGTCGACCCCGTCTCCTCCACCTCCGGCACCCCGGCCGGGCGCCCCACCAGCTCGACGGCGCGACCGGTCGCGGTGGCCGACAGCACGGCCGCCAGCTCCCGGGCCTTGTCGGGATTGGCGGTGGCCAGCACCACCCGCAGCGGGTCGCGGCATTCAGGAGGCACGGGGCGCGGGGGGCACCTCGAGCAGCTCGCGCTGCAAGGCGACGATCTCGCCGATCCCGTGCTCGGCCAGGGCGAGGAGCGAGTCGAGCTCACCACGGCTGAACGCCGCGCCCTCGGCCGTCCCCTGGACCTCCACGAAGCGCCCGGAACCCGTCATCACGACGTTCATGTCGACCTCGGCCCGGACGTCTTCGGAGTAGTCGAGGTCGAGCGACGGCAGCGCGTCGACCACCCCCACCGACACCGCGCCGCAGGCGTCGGTGAGCGGGTGCTCGGCCATCTTCTTGGCCGCCACCAGCCGGCTGCACGCGTCGTGGAGCGCGAGGTAGCCACCGCAGATCGCGGCGGTGCGCGTCCCGCCGTCGGCCTGGAGCACGTCGCAGTCGACGGTGATCTGCACGTCGGGCATGGCCTCCAGGTCGGTGACGGCCCTCAGGCTCCGCCCGATCAGCCGCTGGATCTCCTGGGTGCGCCCCGACTGCCGGCCCCTCGCCGCCTCTCGACCGACCCGCTCGGGGCTCGAGCCGGGCAGCATCGAGTACTCGGCCGTCACCCAGCCGCGGCCGGTGCCGCGCAGCCACGGCGGCACCCGCTCCTCGGGCGACGCGGTGCACAGCACGCGGGTGCGCCCCATCTCCACGAGCACGGAGCCGGCGGCCATCTCGGTGAAGTCGCGCGTGAACGCGAGCGGGCGGAGCTCGTCGGGCTCGCGCCCGTCGCGGCGGATTCCCATCGGACTGCTGCTCCTCGTCGGGTCGGGGGTGGTCGTGGCTACCGGGTCAGACCGTGGTGACCATGTGCGGCGCGGCCAGGGTGACGTGGGATCCGAACGCGCCGGCCGCCTCCTCCGCGGAGGCGAGCGGGTCGAGCGTGGGCCAGAGGTGGGTGATGAACAGCCGCCGGGCCCGGGCCTCCCGGGCCGCCTCCCCCGCCTGGCGCGCCGAGAGGTGCAGGCCGCTCGGCCGGTGCGCGTGCAGGTAGGTCGCCTCCGAGAGCACCAGGTCGGCGCCGGGATCGAACGCGGCGACGCTCCAACCCGGGCCGGTGTCGGAGGTGTACACGAGGCGACGGTCGTCGGCGCTCACCTCCACCGCCACGGTCGGCGGCGGGTGGTCGGTGCGCGAGAACGCGAGCGCCAGGCCGCCGAGCGTCGCGCGGTCGCCGTCGCCGACCTCGTGCCACGTGAACGTGTCGCCCCAGTCGCGGACGAGGCCGCCCATGGCGCCGGCCAGGCCGGCCGGCCCGTAGACGGGGATGCCCGCGCGTTCGAGGCCGTAGCGGGCGAGGACGTGCAGGCCGTACAGGTCGGCGCAGTGGTCGGGGTGCAGGTGGGTCACGACGACCCCGGTCAGCTCGGCCGGGTCGAGGTGGCGCTGCAGGTTGGGGAAGGTGCCGGTGCCGCAGTCGAGCCACACCGTGGTGGATCCGGACCGCACGAGGTAGCCGCTGCACGGCCCCGACCCCGGTGCGCCGAACGACCCGGAGCGCCCGAGGACGGTCAGCTCCACGTCCAGGTCTCCACGTGCTCGACCTCGGGGCCGCAGAAGATCCCGCCGAGCCGGCGGAACGTCGCGGCGTCGCCGCTGGTGAGGAACCGGTGCACGGCCGACCCGTTCGAGGCCGGGGCGTGGTCGGCGGAGCCGTTCGTGCGGGCCCGGGCCCGCGGGCCCACCGGTGCAGGCGCGGGCGCGGGGGCGGGTGCGACCGCGATCGCGGAGCCGGCGGCCGACGCCGGCCGCGCGACCCGTCGGCCGGCGACCGCGGGATCCGGCGCGGGCGACGGTTCCTCCCCGCCCCCACCGGCGGGCCCCCCGGCGGCGGGGCGGAGCATCCGGCGCACCTCGAAGGCGGTCTCGTCGGCGCTCGACACGAGCACCACCTCGCGCCCCATGACGTCGGAGATGGTGCGGGCGAGCATCGGGTAGTGGGTGCAGCCGAGCACGAGGGTGTCGACGCCGGCCTCGCGCACGGGGGCCAGCAGGTCGCGCGCGAGAGCGTGCACCTCCGGCGAGTGGACGTCGCCGGCCTCCACGTACTCGACGAAGCCGGGGCACGCCGCCGCGGTGAGCTCGAGCCCCCGCCGGGCCGCGGCGCGCTGGTACGCGCCGGAGGCGATCGTGCCCGTGGTGCCGATGACCCCGACCCGGCCGCTGCGGGTCGCGGCGGCCGCGGCCCGCACGCCCGGTTCCACCACGCCGACGACCGGTACGTCGTAGCGGGCCTCGAGCACGTCGAGCGCGGCGCTGGTCGCGCTGTTGCAGGCGACCACGAGGAGCTTGGCCCCGGCGTCGACCAGCAGGTCGCCGATCTCGACCGAGAACTCGACGACCTCGTGCGCCGGGCGCGGCCCGTAGGGGAACCGGCCGGTGTCGCCGAAGTAGGTGACGGGCTCGGCGGGCAGCAGGTCGATCAGGGAGCGGAACACGGTCAGGCCGCCCAGCCCGGAGTCGAACATGCCGATCGGTCGCGCGCCGCGAGGGGACGCAGAGTGCGCAGGCATCCGGCCCGACGCTAGCGGCCGTCCGCCCGGGCGGCCGGACTCATCGGGGGCCGGCAGCCCTGCGGAGCCGGTCGGCGACGGTGTCGGCCAGCCCCGAACGGCCGGGCGGCGGCGCCGCCACGACCACCTCGACGCCTAGCTCGTCGGCCTCCCTGAGACGGGCGTAGAGGACCCTCGCGTAGCCCTCCGGGTCGTCGGGGACCGCCAGCTCCACCGGGCGGGCCGGTCCTAAACCCGGATCGGCACCGGGGTCGTCGCCCGGACCGTGATCTCCCCTGCCGCCGGTTCCCTCCGCGCCCTCGGTCGCTCCCGTGCCGCCCCGGCCGTCGAGGACCGCGGGCGGCGAACCACCGTTCCCGCGACCCGGAGCGATCACGGCCACGGTCGTGCCGGCGCTGGTCAGCTCGTGGGCGCGCGCCCGCGCGGCCGGACCGTCACGCGCCACCTCGACCCGGGCCCGGGGCGCGTAGTGCGAGGCGAGGGTCCCGGGGGCGGCGGTCCGGCCGCCCACGGGGATCTCGTGCCCCACGATCTCGGCCAGGCGCTCGGCCGGGACGCCTCCGAGGCGCAGGATCCGCAGGCCGCGACCCGGCCCGCCCGGCCCATCGGCTACGCCCGCCCCATCGGCTACGCCCGCCCCATCGGCTACGCCCGACCCGTCGGGCGCCCCACGCCCGTCGGCCCCGTCGGCCCCGTCGGTCGGGAGCCCCCCGGTGCAATCTACGATCGTGGACTCCACCCCGACCGGGCAGGGTCCGCCGTCGAGCACGACGTCGACGTCGTCGCCGAGGTCGGCCAGCACGTGGGCGGCCGTCGTCGGGCTCACGGCCCCGAACCGGTTGGCCGACGGCGCCGCCACCGGACCACCGAAGGCCCGGAGCAGCGCGAGGCCGATCGGGTGACCCGGCACCCGCACCCCGACGGTGGGGAGGCCCGCGGCCACCTCGTCGGCCACGGCTCCGGGCCGGCGCCGCACGACCAGGGTCAGCGGCCCGGGCCACAGCGCCGCCGCGAGGCGGCGGGCCGCGTCGGGGACCTCGAGCGCGATCTCGTCGAGCATCCCCCCGTCGGCGACGTGGACGATCAGCGGGTGCACCGTCGGGCGGCCCTTGACGGCGAAGATCCGGGCGACGGCCTCCGGGTTCCGGGCGTCGGCCCCGAGCCCGTAGACGGTCTCGGTGGGGAACGCCACCAGGTGACCCATCCAGAGCGCGGTCGCCGCGACCTCCACCGGCGACGGTCCGTAGGGCCCCCGGGCGGCCGGCGATCCCGGCCGCCCGTCGGGGCCCGGGGCTGCGTCGTCCCCCGGAGGCGGGGCCTCCGGGGGAGTCGAACGGGGCGGGTGGTCGGAGCCGGTCACCAGTAGTTGATGCGGGTCGCCCGCTCGACGACCACGTCGAGGTCGTCGGTCCACGCGCCCGACGAGAGGTACTTCCACCCTCCGTCGGGCAGGAGGGTCACCACGGTGCCGGACTCCATCTGCTCGGCCATGCGGACCGCGCCGTACACCGCGGCGCCCGACGAGATGCCGGCGAAGATGCCGCACTCGTCGAGGAGCCGGCGCGTCCACTCGACCGACTCCCTCGGGCGGGCGATCAGCTTCCGGTCGAGGAGGGCGGGGTCGAAGACGGGCGGCACGAACCCGTCGTCGAGCGAGCGCAGGCCCTGCACCAGCTCCCCCGACGGGGGCTCCACGGCCACGATCCGCACGGCGGGGTTGCGCTCCTTGAGGTAGCGCCCCACGCCCATGAGCGTGCCGCTGGTGCCGAGTCCGGCCACGAAGCAGTCGACGTCGGGGCAGTCGCGCCAGATCTCGGGCCCGGTGCCCTCGTAGTGGGCGAGCGGGTTGGCCGCGTTGCCGTACTGGAAGAGCATCACGAGGGCGGGGTCGTCGGCGGCGATCGACTCGGCCAGGCGGATCGCGCCGTTGCTGCCCTCCTCGGGCGGCGAGAGGGTGACCTCGGCCCCGAAGATCTCGAGGAGCTGGCGGCGCTCCACCGACACGTTCTCGGGCATCACCACCCGCAGCCGGTAGCCCCGCATCCGGGCCACCAGCGCCAGGCCGATCCCGGTGTTGCCGGAGCTGGGCTCGAGGATCGTGTCGCCGGGCCGGAGGCGGCCGTCGTTCTCCGCGGCCTCGACCATGCGCAGGGCGATGCGGTCCTTCGACGACCCGCCCGGGTTCTGCCCCTCGAGCTTGGCGTAGATCCGCACGCCGGGGTGGGGCGAGAGCGCGTGGATGCCCACGAGCGGGGTGTCGCCGATGAGATCGAGGACCGACTCGTACCTCACCGTGCCGGCGTCCCCGCCGTTCAGCCGCCGGCGACGGCGGGGAGGATCGAGACCACGTCGCCCTCGGAGACCTTCGTGTCGAGGGCGTCGAGGTAGCGCACGTCGTCGTCGTTCACGTAGACGTTCACGAACTTGTGCAGCGTCCCGGCGGGGTCGAGGATCTGGCCCTCGAGGCCGGGGTGGCGCCGGGTGAGGTCGGCGAGGACCTCGGCCACCGACGAGCCCTCCACGCCGACCGACGCCGCACCGTCGGCGTGCGGGCGCAGCAGCGTGGGCAGTCGGACCTCGACCATGGCACCAGGCTACAACTCCGACCTCTGCGGTCGGCATTCCCGGCATGGCGGTCGCCGGGCGCGGCGACGGGCCGGGCGCGGTGGGGCGTCGCGGTCAGCCGTCGACGACGGTCGCGACCTCGGTGATCGCCTCACCCTCGATGCGGTAGGTGCGCAGGACCGGGTCGCCCTGGGCCAGGGAGACGATCACGTAGAACCAGGTGGGGTCGACGGCCTGGCGCACGTCGGTGGGCGACGGGTACGCGTGCGTGTGGGTGTGGGAGTGCCACACGCCCACGATCTCGGCGCCGAGGGCCTGGGCCTCGCGGTCGGCGCGCAGGTAGTCGCGCCCGTCGACGGTGTAGGTGCGGGCCGACGCGTCGGAGTTGCGGGCCGGGAACACCTCGGCCACCTCGCCGGTGGGGGCGCCGCCGGCCACCGGCCCGGCGAGCAGGCCGCAGGCCTCGTCGGGCAGGCCGTCGTAGCAGTGGGCGACGATCCGGAGGTACTGGTCGCGGGTCAGGCGCAGCACCCGGCGGAATCTAGCGGCCGGGTGGTTGGGTAGCGTCGGGGCCGCGCCGCCGACGGCGGTAGGAGGACCGATGCCCGGACGGGGCGACAAGACCGTCATCACCAACCGGCGAGCCCGCCACGACTACCACCTCCTCGACACGTGGGAGTGCGGCCTGGTCCTCCACGGCGCCGAGGTCAAGTCGATCCGTGAGGGGCACGCCAACCTCCAGGACTCCTACGCGCGCGTCGACGGCGGGGAGGTCTGGCTGCACGGCATGCACGTGAAGCCCTACGAGTACTCCAGGGCCGAGCTCGACCCCGTCCGCCGGCGCAAGCTGCTCCTGCACGCCCGGGAGATCGCCGAGATCGCCCGGCGGACGGGCGAGCGGGGCCTGACGCTGATACCGACCCGCGTGTACTTCCGCGACGGCCGGGCCAAGGTCGAGGTGGCGCTGGCCCGCGGGAAGAAGACCTACGACAAGCGCCACGCCCTGGCCGAGCGCGACGCCCGCCGCGAGGCCGAGCGCGCCCTCAAGGACCGCCGCGGCTGACCCGGCGTCGCTGCCGGCACGGCGCGGCGCGGCCGGTTCGTTCAGGCGGGTGGGTGGCCGTAGCCGTTGCCGTGGCCGTCGCCCGGCGAGGTCCCGCCCACGTCCCAGCCCACCCCCTGCCCGGCCGGGACCGGCGGGCGCTCGATGTCGTACGGGGTGACCATCCCCACGAGGACGCCGTCGTCGAAGACGAGGACGTGCGCCAGAGGGCCCTTGGGGGGGCGACCCATCACGTCGGCCATGCGTTCGTCGGGGTGGGCGAGGGCGACGTCCTCGAAGGGGACCCGCACGTCGCGGACGAGCACGTCGTCGCGCCGATCGGGCGGGACCCGCTCCATGTCGGCGACGTCGACCAGGCCGCCGATGGTGCCGTCGGACTCCCCGACGGGGAACACCCGGTGGCGGGTCCAGGGCAGGTCGCGGGCCAGGAACTCGTCGACGGTGATCCAGCCCCGGGCGACGGCCGGGTCGGGGTGCATCACCTGCGCGACGGTGGCCCGGCCCAGACGGGCCCGGGTGCGCGCCAGGCGCTCCTCCATGGCCGCCGCCCCCACGATGAACCAGCCGATCAGCCCCGTCCACACGCCGCCGAAGCTGTCGAGGAAGAAGAGCTGCACCCCGCCGGCGACGACGAGGATCCAGCCGAGCACCCGCCCGGCGCGCGCCGCGGTGATGTGGGCCCGGTCGCGGTCGCCGTGGCGCGCCCACAGCACGCCGCTCAGGATCCGGCCGCCGTCGAGCGGCGCCGCGGGCAGGACGTTGAAGACGGCCAGGAGCCCGTTGATGATGCCCAGCCACCAGAAGCCGTCGGCGAGCATGGCCGGGCCGACCCGGCCCACCCCGAACGCCACGGCGGCGAAGAGCGCGCCGAGCACCAGGCTGGTGAGCGGCCCCGCACCGGAGAGGCGGAGCTCGGCCCGCCCGCTGGGAGCGTCGCCGCCGAGCTTGGTGACGCCGCCGAGTAGCCAGAGGGTGATCCCCTCGACCTTCATCCCGTAGCGGCGGGCCACCACGGCGTGGGCCAGCTCGTGGGCGAGCACCGACGCGAAGAACATGACCGAGACGAAGATCGCCATCGCCCACATCGACAGCTCGGACGCGTGCGGGTAGATCGACGGGTAGCGGCCGACGGCGAGGTCGACGGCCAGGAGCGCGGCGATCGCGAGGATGCTCCAGTTGAGGCCTACGGGGATCCCGAAGATCCGCCCCAGACGTATCGTCTCGCGCACGTGCGCTCACCTCCTCTCCCGCTCAACGCCCCGGCTGTCCGGGACGTTCCCCTCGCCCTTCTTCACCGGCCCCGCCCCGGTGCGTCCGGTCGGTGGGC
>JADLDD010000041.1 GCA_020846855.1 Acidimicrobiia bacterium
CGAGGTCGGGCCGGCCGAGGCCGCGTACCGCGCCGCGGCGGCCCTGGTGGCCGCCGTCCCCTGATCGTCACCCCGCCGTCGCCGCGTTGGGTCAGTTGTCGACGCCCAGCGAACGAAATCGACCCAACGCACGGCGGTTGGGGGTTGGAGATCGGCATCCCCGGCCCCCGTCGCCGGCACGGTCACCCCACCGTCGCCTCGCCCGTCGTGGCTCCCGTCACCCCGCCGTCGGCGCGTTGGGTCAGTTGTCGACGCCCAGCGAGCGAAATCGACCCAACGCACCATGGGGTCGGGGGTTGGGTAGCGAGCGGGGGGCGGAGGCCCCGGCCACCACCCGCCTCATCGCGACGGCGTGCCCGCGGCGAACGCGGCGGCGAACGCCTCCACCGCGGCGTCGACGGTGCGGTCGACGTCGGCATCGGTGTGGGCCAGGCTCACGAAGAGCGTCTCGTAGCCGCTGGGGGCGAAGAAGACGCCCCGGTCGAGGAGCACCCGGAAGAACGCGGCGTAGGCCCGGTGGTCGGCGAGCTGTGCCCCCGCGTAGTCGTGGACCGGGGCGGCGGCGAAGAACAGGCCCACGAGGGTGTGGGCGCGCGTCACCACGACCGGCGGGGTCACAGGTCCGGTGTCGGTGCCGGGTCCGGCGTCGGTACCTCCCAGGCCACCGGTTCCCGCTCCGGACGCCGCGGCGGAGGCGGCGCGGCGCAGGCCGGATGCGAGGCGCTCGGCCCGGGCCTCCAGCTCCCCGTAGGCCGAGCCGTCGAGCGCGTCGAGGACCGCCAGGCCCGCGGCGGTGGCGAGCGGGTTACCCGAGAGGGTCCCGGCCTGGTACACGGGGCCTTCGGGGGCAAGCCGGTCCATGACCGCCGCCGGGCCCGCCACCGCGGCGAGAGGGAGGCCGCCGCCGATGACCTTTCCGAAGACGGAGAGGTCGGGTCCGATCCCGGTGATCCCCTGCATCCCGGCCGGCCCCACCCGGAACCCGGTGATGACCTCGTCGAACACGAGCAGCGCGCCGTGCTCGTCGCAGCGGCGCCGGAGGTGGGCGAGGAAGCCGTCGGCCGGCGGCACCAGGCCCATGTTCGCCGCCACCGGCTCGACGAGGACCGCCGCCACCCGCGGGCCGTGCTCGGCCATCGCGGCGTCGAACGCCTCCGGATCGTTGTACGGCACGACGAGGGTGTCGTGCGCCGCGCCGGCGGTCACGCCCGCCGAACCGGGCAGGCCGAGGGTCGCCACGCCGCTGCCGGCCGCCACGAGCAGCGCGTCGACGTGACCGTGGTAGCAGCCCGCGAACTTGACGACCAGGTCGCGGCCGGTGACGCCCCGGGCCAGTCGCACCGCGGTCATCGCCGCCTCGGTGCCCGACGACACGAGGCGGACCTTCTCGACCGTCCCACCGACCCGCCGGACGATCGCCTCGGCCAGCCGGACCTCGCCCTCGGTCGGGGCGCCGAACGAAGTTCCCCCCGCGGCGGCCCGCCGAACGGCCTCGACCACCACCGGGTGGGCGTGACCCAGGATCGACGCACCCCAGGACTGGACGTAGTCGAGGTAGCGACGGCCGTCGGTGCCGACGAGCTCCGCGCCCACTCCCCGCTCGACGAAGAACGGCTCCCCGCCCACCGCCCCGAACGCCCGCACCGGCGAGTTGACGCCGCCGGGGATGACGGCCCGGGCCCGGTCGAAGAGGCTCAACGGGCGAGGCCCTCGGCGACCTCGCGGGCGAGGTAGGTGAGGATGAAGTCGGCGCCGGCCCGCTTGATGGCCATGAGGTGTTCGAGGGCGACGGCTTCGCCGTCGATCCACCCGTTGGCCGTCGCCGCCTTGATCATCGAGTACTCGCCGCTGACGTGGTACGCCGCGACCGGCACGTCGAACGCGGCCCGGACCTCGGCGATCACGTCGAGGTAGGCGAGCGCCGGCTTCACCATCACGATGTCGGCGCCCTCGTCGACGTCGAGAGCCGTCTCCGCCACGGCCTCCCGGACCCGGTCGGTAGCCATCTGGTACGAGCGCCGGTCGCCGGAGCGGGGCGCGCACTCGGCGGCGTCGCGGAACGGCCCGTAGAGGGCGGAGGCGTACTTGGCCGAGTAGGCGAGGATCACCGTGTCGACGAACCCGGCCGCGTCGAGACCGGAACGTATCGCCGCGACCTGGCCGTCCATCATCCCGCTCGGCGCCACGACGTCGGCGCCCGCCGCGGCCTGCGCCACCGCGATCGAGGCGTAGCGCTCGAGGGTGGCGTCGTTGTCGACCTCGCCCCCCGAGGTCAGGACGCCGCAGTGGCCGTGGTCGGTGAACTCGTCGAGGCAGGTGTCGGCGACGAGCACGACCGCGTCGCCGACGTCGTCGCGCAAGCAGCGCAGCGCCTCCTGGACGATCCCGCCGGGGGCGTCGGCCTGCGAACCGCGGGCGTCCTTGGCCGACGGCACGCCGAAGAGCACGACCGCCGGGACACCCAGCGCGGTCAGCCCGTCGACCTCCTTGCGCAGCGTGTCGAGGGTGTGCTGGACGACCCCGGGCATCGACGGCACCGGCTCCGGCTCCGCGATGCCCTCCTTGACGAACAGGGGCGCGACCAGGTCGTCGACGGTGACGCGCGTGTCGGCGACCAGGCGGCGCAGGGCGGGGGTGCGCCGGAGGCGGCGGGGACGCTGCTGGGGGAACGACACGACCGCGATGGTACGACCGCGCCCGCCGCGCCCTCCCACCGCCGGGACCGCCGCGGACGCCGGTGGTGCCGAGGCCGGATGTCGCAGGCGGCCGTTACCGTGTGCCGCCCACCAGTTCCACCGCGGCCTGCTTCCCCCGTGCGTTGCCACCACCACGAGAGGGAGCGACAATGACGATCGATGAACGGCACCGCCTCGCACTCGCCGAGGCCGCGAAGCGTGTCCTCGGCGACGACCCCGCCGTCACCTTGATGGAGCTCCTACCGCCCGTCGGCTGGGCCGACGTCGCGACCCGGCGCGACCTCGACTCGCTCCGAACGGGCCTGCAGGCCGAGATCGCGGTGCTGCGCGGCGAGATGCACCGCGAGATCGGGGAGCTGCGCGGCGAGATCGGCGGGCTCCGCGGCGAGATCGGCCGGTTGCAAGGCGAGATCGGCGGGCTGCAAGGCGAGATCGGCGGGCTGCAAGGCGAGATCGGCGGGCTCCGCGGCGAGCTCCGGTCCGAGATGGCGGCACTCTCCCGGCGCCTAGTGCTCTGGCTCGTCACCACCGTCTTCGCCACGTTCGCCGCCTCCCTCGCCGTCCGCCTCGCCTGAACACCGAGGTTCCGGACCGGTCGGGCGGGCTGTCAGGGACGGGGGCGGGCCGCGGCGACGGCGGCGACCACGGCGGCCACGAGGCCGTCGTCGGTGTGGGGGTCGGCCTCGGCGGCGATCGGCACACCGAGCTCCCGGGCCCTCGCGGAGGTGACGGGCCCGATCGACACCGCGACGGCGGCGCCGGACCCACCGGCGAGGAGACCGGCGGCGCCGGACACCGCGTCGTGGAACTGCGAGACCGTCGACGGCGAGGTGAACGTGACCGCGTCGACCTCTCCCGCTCGCAGCCGCTCGACGGTCGGGCGGTCGGGCGCGACGGGAACCGTCCGGTAGACGGCCACGACGTCGACCTCGTAGCCGCGGGCCCGCAGGCCGCCGGGCAGGACGTCGCGACCGGTCTCGGCCCGCGCCAGAAGGACCCGCTCGCCCGGCGCCTCCGGGGCCGGGAACACCTCCAGCAGGTCTTCGGCGACGGCCCGCTCGGGCACCAGGCCGGCCGGAGCCCCGGCGGCCGCCACGGCGGCCGCGGTGGCCGGACCCACCGCCGCCACCTGCACGCCGGGTGGCGGCGGCCACCGGGCCGGATCGAGGCGGGACAGGAAGCGCACCCCGTTGGCCGACGTGAACACCAGCCAGCGGTAGCCCGAGAGATCGGGGGGCTCGGGCGCCAGGGCCTCGAAGGCGACGAGAGGCATCACACGCGCCTCGGCGCCGAGCGCCTCGAGCCGCTCGCACAGGCCGGCGGCCTGCTCGGTGGCGCGGGTGACGACCACCGTGCGGCCGGCCAGCGGGAGCGGACCGCCGGACGGATCCACCGGCGCGGTCACGCGACGGCGTCGAGGAGCTCGGACCCGCCGTGGTCGTGGAGCAGGCGGCGCGCCACCTCCCGGCCCAGCGGCTCGGGGTCGTCGCCCTCGGCCTCGGTGCGCAGGACCACGCGGCCGTCGAGCGACGCGATCAGGCCTTCGAGGACCATGGACCCGTCCGGCAACGGGGTGGCCAGGGCACCGACGGGCAGGCTGCACCCGCTGCCCATCGACGCCAGGAAGGCCCGCTCGGCGTCGACGGCACGGTGCGACGGGGGGTCGTCGACGACGGCGAGGAGGTCGCGCAGGTCCGGGCGATCGGCGGCGCACTCGACCGCGAGCGCGCCCTGGGCCACCTGGGGAAGCAGCACCGACGGGTCGAGCATCTCCGTCGCGGCGTCGAGACGCCCCAGGCGCTCCAGGGCGGCCGCGGCCACCACCACGGCATCGAACCGGTCGAGGCGCGACAGGCGCGTCTCGATGTTCCCGCGCAGCTCCCCGAACACGAGATCGGGTCGGAGGCCGGCGAGCTGGGCCCGGCGGCGAACCGAACCCGTACCGATCCGAGCGCCCGCCGCGAGCCCCGAGAACGTCGAGCCGGCGAGGGCGTCACGGGGATCGGCCCGCGGGGGCACCGCGCCGATGAGCAGGCCGGGGGCCAGACCCGTCGACAGGTCCTTGGCCGAGTGCACGGCCACATCGGCGTCGCCGCGGAGCAACGCCTCCTCCACCTCCTTGACGAACACGCCGGTACCGCCGATCGCGTGGAGCGGCGCCTTCTGGTTCCGATCGCCGGCCGTCGAGACGATCACGAGCTCGGCTTCCACCCCCAGAGCGCGGACGACGTCGAGGGCCTGCGTCCGGGCCAGCGCGCTGCCCCGGGTCGCGACCCGCAGCGGCGCACCCATCAGGAACCGGGTTCCGACCCGCCGGTGTCGTCGCGGAGCGCGGACGGGCCGAGCAGGAGCCCGAGGTCGTCGAGGTCGAAGAGCGACGCCACGGCGTCGGTGTAGAGCTCGCCGCGCGCCGACCCCGCCGCCTCCTTGAGGCGCACCGTCGGGGAGTGGAGCAGCTTCTTGACGATGCCCTCCGTCAGGGCCTCCACCGCGCGGCGCTGGGCCGGATCGAGACCGGCCAGCCGGGAGCGGAAGCGCTCCATCTCGGCGCGGCGGACGGCCTCGGCGCGATCACGCAACGCCACCACCACGGGTGCGACCTCGCGCGCCGACCGCTCCACCCGGAAGCGGTCGAGCTCGTCGGTGACGATGCCCTGCACCCGGCCGATCTCGCGGCGTCGCAGGGCCATCGAGCGCTCGCCGTAGCCGCGCAGGTCGTCGATGTCGAGCAGCGTGACGCCGGGGACCGAAGCCGCGCCGGGATCGACGTCGCGGGGCACCGCGATGTCGGCGATGAGCAGCGGCCGGCCGGGCCGGCGGTCCATCACGGCCTCGATGTCGTCGGCGGTCACGTGCACGTTCGAGGAATCGGTGGCCGTCAGGAGGACGTCGGCGCCGAGGAGGGCGTCGAGGACGTCGGAGAGCGAGATGGCCTGTCCTCCCACCCGCCGGGCGAGTTGCACGGCGCGCGCGTGGGTCCGGTTGGCGACGGTCACCGAGCCCACCCCGGCACCGACCAGGCCGTGGACCATCCCCTCGGCCATGTCGCCGGCGCCGAGCACGAGCACCGAGCGCCCGCCGAGCGACCCGAGGCGGTCGGAGGCCAGGGCCACCGCCGCCGACGACACCGACAGGGCGTGGCGGGCGATGCCCGTCTCGGTGCGGGCGCGCTTACCCACGGCCAAGGCGTGGCGGAAGGCGCGCGACACGACCTGCCCGGCGGCGCCCTCGGCCTCGGCCGCCTGCCAGGCCGAGCGCACCTGGCCGAGGATCTCGCCCTCCCCCACGATCATGGAGTCGAGGCCGGCGGCCACCCCGAAGAGGTGGGCCACGGCGCCGTCGTCGTAGTAGGTGTACAGGTGCTCGTCGACCTCGGCCGGGTCCGCGCCGGAGTGGGCGGCCAGGAAGGCCCGGACGTCGGCGACGGCGCCGTGGAACCGTGTGCAGCGGGCGTAGACCTCCGTGCGGTTGCAGGTGGAGAGGACCGCCGCCTCCGCCACGTGGTCGCCGGAGAGCAGGTGGTGCAGCGCCTTGGGCAGGCCGACGGCGGGCACGGCCAGGCGCTCGAGCAGCCCGACCGGCGCGCTGCGGTGGTTGACCCCGATGCAGATCAGCGACACGTGGACTGTGGCTCCGTCATCAGATCCCCTCCGGAGGAGCTCTTCCGGAGCCCCCTCGGCCCGATCGCCACGGTGAGCCCTCCCGGTGGGCCCCAGGGTGCCGGACCGAGGGTACCCGCGCCAATCGCGGAGCGGCGGCCGTCGGCGGGGCCGGCCGGGCTGGGACCTCAGCCCCCGGCCGCCGGGACGGAGCGACGCGACTGGTAGAAGGCGAGGATCTGGAGCTCGACGGCGAGGTCGACCTTGCGCAGCGAGACCCCGCCGGGCACCGAGAGGAGCGCGGGGGCGAAGTTGAGGATCGAGCTGACGCCGGCCGCGACCAGGTCGTCGGCGACGGCCTGGGCCACGTGCGGCGGGGTGGCGATGATCCCGATGCGTACGCCCCGTTCGGAGGCGACGGCCCGGATTGATGCGGCCGGCGACACCTCGAGCCCACCCACCTGCCGGCCGATCTTGGCCGGATCGGCGTCGAAGAGGGCTGCGACCCGGAAGCCCCGGGCGCCGAAGCCCCGGTAGTCGGCCAGGGCCTGGCCGAGGTGGCCCAGGCCGACGATGGCGACCGCCCAGTCGTGGGTGAGCCCCAGGTCGCGCGAGATCTCCGCGAGGAGCTGTTTGACGTCGTAGCCGACGCCCCGGGTCCCGTAGGTCCCGAGGTACGAGAGGTCCTTGCGGACCTTGGCGGCGTTGACGCCGGCGAGCTCGGCGAGGCGGTCGGAGGAGACGGTCGTGACGTCGCGGTCGGCGACGTCGACGAGGGCCCGGTAGTAGATCGGCAGCCGGGCCACGGTGGCCTCGGGAATCCGGCGCGAGGCCCCGTCGGTGCCCGCCGAGTCGTGGCCCACCGCCGCCCTGCTCCGTTCCGTCCGCCGTGCCGTACCGGCGATCTGCCGGCCGGGTCGCCAATCCTAGGAGCTTGTGCATTCGATCACGAAGTCGGCCCGGGGGTGCCCGGTCCGCCGGCGGGCCCGCCGTCGGGGGCGTGGCCGGCCCGGGGGGCACCGGTAGTCTCGGAGGCGGATGGTCACCGGGCTCGCCTTCGCCGCCGCCGCCGTCGCGACCCTCTTCGCCCAGGCCACGCTGGTGCGCTACACGCAGCGCCGGAAGCCGCACGAGCTCGCGTGGACCGTCTCGCTCGCGATGTTCGCCCTGGCCTGCGTGGCCCTCGGCCTCGGCGCCTCGACGGGATGGGACCGCGGGACCTTCCGGGTCTTCTACCTGCTCGGGGCGATCCTCAACGTGCCGTGGCTGGCCCTCGGGACCGTGTACCTGCTCATGAGCCCGCGGACCGGACGAGCGGCGCAGTCGGGACTCGTGCTCTTCACGGGCCTCGCGACCGGCGTGCTGCTCGCCGCCCCTATGGGTGAGCTGCCGGCCGAGGGCATACCCGAGGGGAAGCTCGTGTTCAGCGGCTTCCCCCGGGCTCTGGCCGGCATCGGCAGCGGCGTGGGCGCGGTGGTGCTGATCGGCGGGGCGCTCTGGTCGATCGCCCGCCTGCTGCGGAACCGCTTCCCCGGCGCCGGCCGCCTGGCCGTCACCAACTCCCTCATCGCGCTCGGCACCCTGGTGCTCTCGAGCGGCGGTCTCCTCCAGGGCGTGGTCGGCCACGACGAGGCCTTCACGCTCAGCCTGGCCCTCGGGATCAGCGTGATCTACGCCGGGTTCCTGGTGTCGAGCCCGCGGCGGCGCCCCTCCGACGAGTCGTCGTCGGGGAGCGCCCGGCGCAGCACCTTGCCGACGGGGGTGCGGGGCAGCGCGTCGACGATCTCCACCGACGCGGGCACCTTGTAGCGGGCGAGGCGGGACCCGGCCCAGCTCCGCAGCGCCTCCGGCTCGGGCCGGCACCCGGGCTCGGCCACGACCCAGGCCGCGACGACCTCCCCGGTCCGCGGGTCGGACCGCCCGGCCACCGCCGCGTCGGCGACCTCCGGGTGCTCGCGCAGCACCTCCTCGACCTCGGCCGGGAACACGTTGAAGCCGGAGACGATCACCAGGTCCTTGACCCGGTCGACGAGCTCGAGGCTGCCTTCTTCGTCGGCCACCGCGACGTCGCCGGTGACGAGCCAGCCGTCGTCGGTCAGCACCTGGCGGGTGGCGTCCGGGTCGTTCCAGTAGCCCGCGAACACGTTCGGGCCCCGCACCCAGATCTCGCCGGGATCGCCCACCGCCACGTCGCCGCCGTCGACGTCGACGAGGCGGACCTCCAGCCCGGGCAGCGGCCGGCCGATCAGGCCGGCCCGCCGGGCCGGGCCGCCGATCGAACTGGTGACGCTGGGCGACGCCTCGGTGAGCCCGTAACCCTCGTGCAGCTCGACTCCGAAGCGCTCCCGCATGCCGTCGAGCACCTCGGGGGTCAACGGAGCGGCGCCCGACGTCGCGACCCTCACCGTGGCGAACGAGTCGGCGGGCGCGTCGGCGGGCGCTAGGGCGAGCCACGCCGCGTACATGGTGGGCACCCCGGCCAGGACCGTCACCCGGAAGCGCCGGATCAGCTCCAGCGCCCCGGCGGGATCGAAGGCGGGGACCAGCACCACGGGCGCGCCCGCCGCCAGGGCCACCCCCAGGGCCACGTTGAGCCCGAACACGTGGAAGAAGGGCAGCGCGCCGAACCCGACGTCGCCGCGCTCGAGGGAGACCCCGCTCTGGCTCAGGACCTGACCGATGTTCGCGGCCAGGTTCCCGTGGGTGAGCATCGCCGCCCGGGGCGCGCCGGCGGTGCCCGAGGTGAAGAGCAGTGCAGCCAGGTCGGAGTCGGCACGCTCGACGGACGCCCGCGGGGTGTGGCCGGAGCCGTCGGTGTCGGACGCGTCACGCAGAACCGCCGACGGCGAGACGGCGGCGAGCTCGCGGTCGAGCTCCGGCGCCGGTGATGCCGGGTTGAGCGGCACGGCCACCGCCCCGACGCTCAGCACGCCCAGGTACCCGACGACGAAGGCGTCGTCGTTGCCGAGGACCAGTGCCACCCGGTCGCCGGGACCGACCCCGCCGTCGGCGAGCCGGCCGGCGAGGAGGGCGCCGCGCTCGGCGAGCTCCCCGTAGGTGACCGCGACGGACGAGCCCAGCAGGGCCGGAGCGTCGGGCGACTCCTCGGCCGTGCGCAGGAGCAGCGACGCCAGGTTCACGGGCCGTCAGTGTGCCAGATCCCGCGCCGGTGGCACCCGGGCCGGCCGGCCGCTCGGGGACCGGGTCAGGCCGGCAGCGCCCCGCGCGACCCGAGGTCGGCTCGAAGCTCCTCGACGTCGACGTCGGCCACCGGCACCCCGGACCGGGCCGCCCGCGAGGCCGCGATGCCAGCGGCCTCGCCCACCGCGAAGCTCGGGCCCATCACGCGCAGGGAGGCGAGAGCGTCGTGGTCGGCCGAGATGCAGCGTCCGGCTACGAGGAGGTTGGGCGCGCCCGGCACCTGGAGGCTGCGGTAGGGCACCTCGTAGTGGACGCCGGGGTCGAGGAACCGGTACTCGGTCGACCGGCCCGCCACGTGGTACTCGCGTGGCCACGCCCCCGCGGCCACGGCGTCGGGGAAGCGGGCCCCACGCTCCACGTCGTGACCCGTGAGCACGTAGCGGCCCTCGATCCTGCGGGTCTCGCGGATCCCCAGCGCGGTCGCGGTGTCGGAGAGGAAGGCGTCGGCGAAGCCGGGCATCCACTCACGCAGGAACTGCGCGGCCTCCACCGCCCGGCGGCGACCCTCGAGCTCACCGGCGGCGGCCTGGCGGACGTCGGTGGAGTCGATCGGACTGCCGTCGGGGTTGGTGATGCGGGTCATCGCGCCCAGCACCTCGCCGGGCCGGAGCGTCGGGATCACCGCGCCGGAGTCGCGCGTGAGGTGGGCGCCGTGCTCGGCGACCAACTCCGGGAACCGCGCCATCGCCGCCACCGCGGCTTCCACCTCGACGTTCTGCATGAAGAACTGCATCGACGCGTGCTGGCGCGCGCCGGCCGGCCCGATGACCGTCGGGAGACCGGAGTGGGCGGCGAGGTCGGCGTCGCCGGTGCAGTCGACGAAGACCCGGGCCCGCACCGCCTGAGGCCCACGCTTGGTGGCGATCACCACCGCATCCAACCCGTCGGCGCCGACGATCACGTCGGAGACCAGGGCATGGAAGAGTACGTCCAGGCGCTCCTCGGCGGTCACCATGTCGTCGGCGAGTCGCTTGGCGGCCCAGGGCGTGTACACGAAGACCGCCGTCTCCTTGAACGGCACGGGACCCAGCCCGGCACCGGCCGAGCTCAGGCGCTCCACCACCTCGTGCCCGACACCGCCGACCACGGGGGTGAACTCCCCCGGACCGTCGGTGCGGTAGAGGCCGCAGATCGTGCCCACCGAGGCGACGGTCAGGTTGCCGCCCAGGAACCCGTAGCGCTCGCACAGCACCGTGGCCGCGCCGTCGCGGGCGGCCGCCAGCGCGGCGGCCAGGCCCGCGGGACCGCCGCCGGCGACGACGACGTCGGCGTCGGCGAGCAGGGGCGCCTCACGCGCGGGGATCCGCACGCCCCGGACTGTACGCCGAACCCCGGGGGCTACCGACCGCCGGGGACGCCCCGACCCGACGCCGCGAAAAAACGCGCTCAAGGAATCCCGGTCCCTTTCCGATGACCCCTCTACGACCGCATCCGCGGCCGGGACGGGGAACGGGAAGGGAGGATCATGCGACGGCTCTTCGTGGCGATGCTGCTGGCCATCACGTCGGTCGCCCTCCTGCCCGCGCCCGCCCACGCCGGCGACGTCGGCTTCGCCGGATGGACCAACCAGGTGCGCGCCGGCCGGGGCCTCCCCTCGCTGCAGTGGAACGGAGTCCTCGCCGCCAAGGCGCAGGGCTGGGCGCAGCACATGGCCAACGGAGGCTGCGGTGGCGCCCGCATCTGCCACTCGACGCTGTCGTCGGGCAACTCGCTGAACTGGACCAAGCTGGGCGAGAACGTGGGCGTCGGGCCGGCGTCGAACGCCTACGGCATCCAGCAGGCCTTCGTCAACTCACCCTCGCACTACGCAAACATCGTAGATCCGGGGTTCCGGTACATCGGTGTGGGCGTCGTGAACGCCAACGGGACGTTGTACGTCGCGGTGGAGTTCATGGCACTTGCCTCCCAGCCCGCCCCGAGCACGCCCGCACCGGCGGCCGGAACCCCGTCTTCGCCCCCCGCGACGAGCGGCCAGGCCGCTCCGGCGCCGGGAGCATCCGGTGCGCCGGTGGCGGACGCGACCCCCGCGCCCGCACCGCCGCCCCCACCCCCACCTCCGCCGCCGCCTCCCCGCGTGACGGAGGTCATCCTCCAGCTACGGGAGCTCAACCTGTAGCCGAGGAGGATCCGGCGACCGGCCCCGGTGGTGCGTTGCACCCCGGGGCCGCGGCGCGTCCGCGGCCGGATCCGAGGGAGGTCGCGGCTCCTGGAGACGTCGCCGTTCCGAGGGGGGTCGCCTGTCCGACCGCGGTTACCCTGCGGCGGTGCGCCCCATCACCGCGCTGATCATCGGCGCGCTGCTCCTCATGATCCTCGGGGCGGCCTTCGTCCAGTTCGTGATCCGCCCCATGCCCTGACCGGCCCCGGCGGCCACGCCC
>JADLDD010000042.1 GCA_020846855.1 Acidimicrobiia bacterium
CCCGACGACGTGGAGCTGCGGCTCGCGTTCGCGGCGGTGGCGCCGCTGCTGTGGCTGCGGGCGGGGGCGCAGGGCCCGATCATCGACGAGTGCCTCGACGCGGCGGGCCGGCGCCGCCCCTACGCGTGGACGGAGCGCTACGGGGTGCTGTTCAACTCCGATCGTTGGCGTGTCTTCGTGGAGAAGCTGCCCGCCACCGCGACGACCGCGTTCGTGGTGACCGACTCGCAGGCGACCTTCGCCGGGATCGCGGCGGAGCTGCCCGACCGGCTCGACGTGGTGCGCCTCTACGAGAACTACCTGAGCACGTTCCGGATCAACGAGGGCCTCGGCTGATGCGCTACGAGCTGATGGACTACCAGCGCGCCGCCGCGATCGACGTGCTGAACCGCCTCGGCCGGGCGCGGCGCGACCGGGCCGACGGGGAGCGCTCGTCGTTCGCGCTCTCGGCGATCACCGGGTCGGGCAAGACGGTGATCGCCACCGCGGTGATCGAGGCGACGTTGCACGGCTCCGCCGACCTCGGCGCCGAGCCCGACCCGCACGCCACGTTCCTGTGGATCACCGACGATCCGGCCCTGAACCGCCAGACCCGCAACCGGATGCTCGGCGCGTCCGACCTGCTCGCACCGGCGACGCTGGTGGAGGTCGACGACGGCTTCCTCGACCGGGAGCTGAGGGCCAACCGGGTCTACTTCCTGAACATCCAGAAGCTGTCGCGGTCGAGCCGGCTCAGCCAGTCGGGCACGAACCTGCGCCAGACGTCGTTCTGGGACGTGCTCGCCAACACGATCGGCGGCGGCAAGGCGACGCTCCACCTCATCCTCGACGAGGCGCACCGGGGCATGAAGCGCACCGCGGACCGCAAGACGATCGTCCAGCGCCTCATCCACGGGGAGGCGGGGTCGAACCCGCCGGTGCCGGTGGTCTGGGGGATCTCGGCGACCATCGAGCGGTTCGCCACCGCGATGGGTGAGACGCCCGACCGCACCGGCTACCCGCACGTGACCGTCGACATCGACAAGGTCCGCGCGTCGGGGCTGGTCAAGGACGAGATCGGCCTGGAGCAGCCCGACGAGAAGGGCACGTTCTCCACGACGTTGCTGCGCGACGCGGTACGCGCCACCCTCGACTACGAGGAGCGCTGGGCCGCCTACTCCACGGCCGAGGGCGAGCCCCGGGTGCTGCCGGCCCTGGTGGTGCAGGTGCCCGACAAGGCCGACGACGACAAGCTCGCCGAGATCGTGTCGGTGGTCACCTCGGAGTGGCCCGCGCTCGGACCGAAGGCCGTCGCCCACGTGTTCGGCGAGCACGAACCGGTGGTGCTCGGGTCGCGCACCGTGGAGTGGGTGCAGCCCGAGTCGATCCAGGGCGACCCCGACATCCGCGTGGTGCTGGCCAAGGAGGCGATCTCCACCGGCTGGGACTGCCCCCGGGCCGAGGTCCTGTACTCGGAACGGCCGGCGAAGGACGCCACCCACATAGCCCAGGTGATCGGCCGCATGGTCCGCCAGCCCCTCGCGCACCGCATCGCCACCGACGACGTCCTGAACTCGGTGGCGTGCTACCTGCCGCTGTTCGACTCCAGGAAGCTCACCGCCATCAAGGACGAGCTCGAAGGCCGGGGGCGGGGCAACGGCGACCACCGGGTGGGGCCCGAGGTGGTGCGGGCCCCGGCCGTGTTCGAACGCAACCCGGAGGTGCCCGCCGAGGTGTTCGACTTCGTGGAGGCGCTCCCGAGCGTCCCCACCCCGGACGCCGCCGCCAGCCCGCTGCGGCGGGCCAAGAACCTCGTGCACCTGCTGGCCGACGACGGCGCCGGCCCGGCGCTGGTCGCGGACGCCGACGCCCTCCTCACCAAGCGGCTCAACGCCCGCCTCGACGGCCTCGCCGCCGAGCACGCGGAGGCCGTCGCCGCCGGGGTGGCCGACCTGCGCACCGCGGTCGTGCGCCGCGAGGGCGTAGCGCCGACCGGTGAGGCCGGATCGGCCGGCGCGGCGACGACCCGGCTGCTCGACACCCACGTGAAGGACCTCGACCGCGACACCCGCCGGATCGTCGACTCGGTGCGCGAGGGCGTGGGACGGGGCTACTACGCCCACCGGGCCGTCCGGGCCGACCCCGACGAGAGCCGCCTCGACATCCGGGTCGAGGTGGCCGCCCTGCTGCGCATCGACGGCGTGGTGGCGTCGGTCGAGGCCGCGGCGACCGACTTCGTCACCGAGCACCTCGCCCGCTTCACCGTCGAGATCAAGAACACCACCGGCGCCACCCGCGACGCCTACCGCAAGGTGCAGGAGCAGACCGCGTCCCCCGAGACCGTGACCATCGAACTTCGAGCCAACGAGAAGGCCGCCACCCAGGACGCCGCCGGCGCCGAGCTACCCACCTTCGAGGGCCACCTGTACGCCGACGGCCGGGGCCGGTACCCGGCCGAGCTCAACGAGTGGGAGACCACCGTCGTCACCACCGAGACCGGCCGGCCGTCGTTCGTCGCCTGGTACCGCAACCCGTCCCGGGCGACGCCCAACTCGTTGCGCATCGCCTACCGCGACGACGCCGGGAACTGGGCCAGCCTCCAGGTCGACTTCCTCGTCGTCTCCCGGCGCGACGACGGGTCGCTCGGCGCGTCCATCGTCGACCCGCACGGCGACCATCTCGCCGACGCCTTGGCCAAGCTCCGCGCCCTCGCCGAGTTCGCCGAGACGCACGGGGAGAGCTTCGTGCGGATCGTCTCCGTCGCCCAAGGGACCGACGGCTCCCTGCGCGCCCTCGACCTGCTCGAACCCCACGTGCGCGCCGCCGTCGCCGACTTCGACGGCGCCCGGGTCACCGCCCTCTACGACTCCCCCGCGGCGGCCCCCTACATCTGAAGCCCGCGGCCGGCCCCCCGGGCGGGCCCCGATACGGCCGGCACGGCTCCACCGGGCGGCCACGGGAGCCCACGCGGTTCGTGGGCCGTCCACGGCGTGCGATCCAATGGCGGGATGCGCGCCTGGTGGTCGGACGCCCGCAACCGGCGCATCGCGGTGGTGGCGGTGCTGCTGGTGGCGGTGGTCTGGACCGTCACGTTCCTCGCCGCCGGCGGGGGTGGCGGCGGAGACGGCGATACCAGCCCGTCGACCCGGCGCCTCGAGGCCGGCCGGGCGCCCTCCCACGACCGGCCCGACGCCGTGTGGCTGTTCGGGTTCGACACGCTGCGGCTCGTGCCGTCGGCCCCCGACCGGGTGTCGGTGCTCGGGTTCCCCGCCTTCGGGCAGGTGACGGGTGGTCCCGGCGAGGTCCTGCTCTACGAACCGGGCAGCGGGCGCTTCGGGCGCCTGGATGCCACCACCAACCGGATCGTCGACCGGGCGACGATCCCGTCGCGGCTGCGCGCCGGCTCCGACGGCGTGGCCGAGCCCGTGGTCGCCGCCGCGGGGTCCGCGGCCTGGCTGGTGACCGGACCGTCGACCCTCACCCGCCACGCGCGGCCCACCGGCTCGGCGCCCGACCGGACCGTCGAGCTGCCCGGGGTGGGGACCCGGGCCGACACCCGGGTGCTCGCCGGGCCGGCCGGGGTGGTGGCGATCAGCGTGGACCCGACCAACGAGACCGTCCCGGCCGTGATCAACCGGGTCGACCCCGGATCGGGCGAGGTGGTGGCCACCGGCGAGGCCGGGCTGCCGGCCGGTGGGCTGGTCGACGTCGCCGCCGGGCCGGGCCGCGTGTGGCTGGTGGGCCACACCCGGCTGGTCCCCGTCGACGCCCGCACGGCCACGGCGGGCCCCCCGCTGACGTTGCCGGCGGGCATGGTGGCGCGGCGGATGGTCGACCGGGGGGACCAGGTCTGGGTGCTCGCCCGCGACGGTCGCCTGGCCCGCCTCGACGCGCGCGACGGCCGCCTCCTCGGGACCCCCACCCGGCCCGGCTACCGGTCGCTCGGGCCGACCAGCCGGCTCGAGGACGGCCCGGGCGGGCCGTGGGCCCTCCTCGCCACCGTCACCCGGGGCGACTACCACGCCGAGGTGGTCCGCCTCGGCCCCACCGGCCGGGCCACCTGGCGGCTGCGCCTCCCCGACCCGCTCGCGATCGCCGACCTGGCCGTCAGCACGCGGCGCTGACGCCGGCGGGGGGCGCGCCGACCCGGAACCCCGGGCCGGAACGCCCACCGGTCACGGGAGGGCACTCCGGTACCCTCGGCGGCCGTGATCACCGTCGTCGACTACCGGGCCGGCAACGCACCCAGCGTCGTGTACGCCCTCGAGCACCTCGGCCTGGCCTGCCGCACCGCGACCACCGCGGCCGAGGTCGAGTCGGCCGAGCGCCTGATCCTCCCCGGCGTGGGTGCGGCGCGCGCCACCCTCGACTCGCTCCGCGACGCCGGCCTCGTCGACGCGCTGACCGAGCGGGTGATCGCCGGCGGGGCGCCGTTCCTCGGCATCTGCATCGGCCTCCAGGTCCTCTTCGACCACAGCGAGGAGGGCGACACCGACTGCCTCGGCTGGCTGCCCGGACGGGTGCGGCGGTTCCCGCCCGGCGAGCGGATCCCGCAGATCGGGTGGAACGCGGTGCGCCCGGTGCGGCCGCACCCGCTGTGGGACGGCCTGCCCGACGAGGCCCACTGCTACTTCGTGAACTCCTACCACGCCGTCCCCGACGACGGCACCCACGTGGTGGCCACCACCGAGTACGGGTCGACGTTCTGCTCGGTCGCGGGGCGCGGCAACGTCGCCGCCACCCAGTTCCACGCCGAGAAGAGCGGCCGGCTCGGCCTGCGGATCCTCTCCAACTTCGCGACCTGGGACGGCACCGACCCGGGATCGGCCCGATGCTGACCCGGCGCGTGGTGGCCTGCTTCGACGTGATCGACGGTCGCGTCACCAAGGCCCAGCGGTTCCAGGACAACATCGACGTCGCGCCGGCCGAGGACCTGGCGCAGCGCCTCTACGCCGACCAGATCGACGAGATCGTCTTCTACGACATCACCGCCAGCGCCCAGAAGCGCCCCATCGACCTGGAGACGGTCCGCCGGGTGGCGCGTCACGTGTTCGTGCCCTTCACCGTCGGCGGCGGCATCCGGGGCCTCGACGACATGTTCGCGGTGCTCAAGGCCGGCGCCGAGAAGATCAGCATCGACTCCATGGCCGTCCGGAACCCGGAGATCATCCGGGACGGCGCCGAGGCGTTCGGGCGCCAGTGCGTGGTGCTGTCCACCCAGGTGAAGCGGGTCGGGGTCCGCGACGGCATCCCGTCGGGCTACGAGGTGTTCGTCGACGGGGCGCGCGTCGCGACCGGCCTGGACGCCCTCGACTGGGTGCGCCGCGGCGAGGACCTCGGAGCCGGGGAGATCGTGGTCAACAGCATCGACCGCGACGGCACGGCCTCGGGCTACGACGTCGAGATCACCGCCGCGGTCGCGGCCGCGGTGAACGTGCCGGTCGTGGCGTCGGGGGGCGCGGGCACCGTCGAGCACATCGCCGAGGGGCTGACCGCGGGCGGGGCGTCGGCCGCGATCGTCAGCTCGATCCTCTACTCGCCGCGCTTCGAGCGCAACCTCACCGTCCGCGAGATCAAGGAGGGCCTGGCCGCGGCCGGCGTGCCGACCCGGCCGTGGCTCGACGGCTGATCCCCCGGGGCACCGGTCGCGCCACCGATCGGAGCGGCCCTCAGCCGCCCGCGACCTCCTCGGCGCCCGCACGCGACGCGTCGTCGCCCCAGGGCACGCGCTCGGCGTCGGCCCACAGCCGCTCCAGGGAGTAGTACGCCCGGGCGTCGTCGTGGAACACGTGGACGACCACGTCGCCGAAGTCGAGGAGCACCCAGCGCGCCTCGGCCAGGCCCTCGGTGCCGAGCGGCCGGACCGACCGGGCCTTGAGGCGCTTCCCGACCTCCTCGACGATGCTGCGCACCTGCCGGTCGTTGGACGCGCCGGTGATCACGAAGTAGTCGGCCAGGGCGAGGATCGGCCCGACGTGGAGGATCAGGGTGTCGGTCCCGAGCTTGTCGGCGGCCGCCTCCGCCGCCAGCCGCGCCGTGGTGAGGCCGTCGTCGTCGGGGGCGCGGGCGGAGCCGTCGCCCTCCAGCGGATCAGTCACCGGCGGCTCCGGACCCCTCGACGAGCGACGGCAGGAAGCGCCCGACGGCGACCCGAGCCCCGTCGACGTCGAGCACCGGCGGACCGCCCGGCTCCGCCCCGGTGGCCCCGGCCGGGACCCCGCGCGTCTCGGGGAGGGTGCCGACGGCGACGTCGCCCGACGCCGCCGCGGTGACGAAGCCGTCGAGGCGACCGTCGACGGCCCGCACCGCGGCCGCCGTGGCGGGATCCGCGAGGCGGTCGACCCACGACTCGAGGGAGGCCCGATCCGTCCGGGGCGCGGATCCCACCTCACCGGTCGGGTCGAGGATCCGGCCCAGGAGGTCGTCGTCGACCACCACGACCCGGTCGAAGCTCACCCCCAGCTCCCGCTCGAGGCTCCGGGCGAGGGCCGGCCCCACCGGTCCCCCGGTAGCGGGGTCGGCGGGCGCGTCCGGAAGGCGGGCGGGGCCGGCGAGCAGGGCGGCGCGCCCCGAGGCGTCGACCCCGGCGAGGACGACACGGTCGGCGCGGCCGTCGGCGTGCACGTGGACCACGACGGTCAGGCTCTCGAAGGCGCGGGGGGCGCCGTCGCGCAACAGGGCGCCGGTCAGGGCCAGCGCGGCCGTGGCCCCGGCGACGGCCGGCATCACGACCGTCCAGAAGCGCCGCCGCCGGTTGCGCACCCGCCGCTGGCGCCGGCTCAGGGTCCGGCGGCCGCAGGGTTCGCCCTCCGGCCCGGACCCGGGGTCGGGGACGGTTTCCGAACCGGCGGGCGGCGTGGGTTCGGCGAACGGGCGGGCACGCGTCGGGGATCGGCGCCCAGGCCGGGCACGCCGCGCGTACGGCTGCGGAGACGGCGGGGAGGAGGATCGCGGGAGCGGCGGCGGCTTCGTGGCCGTCGTGCCGGTGCGCGCCCCCATCACGGCCGAGTGTAGAGGCCGCGGGTGCGGATCAGCTCCGCGACGGCGGGAGGCACGAGGCCGTGGATCGGTCGACCCGACGCGACGCGGGCCCGCACGTCGGTCGACGACACGTCGAGGCGGGGTATCGCGACCCGCTCCACCGTCCACGCCGGGCCGAGCACCGGGCCACGGGACGGGTCGGGCACCCGGCCGTCGACGGCCCGCTCGACCACCGCGAGCGTCGCCAGGCCGGGCAGGTCGCCCGCGCGGCGCCAGGTGCCGAGCCCGGCCGCGGCGTCGGCCCCGAGGATCAGCACGAGGTCCCGGCCGGGCGCGCCGAGGGCCTCGAGGGTGTCGGCGGTGACGGACGGGCCGCCGCGCGCGACCTCCACGTCGGAGGCCTCGAGCCCGGCGATGCCGTCGACGGCGGCCCGGACCAGGTCGAGGCGGTCCGCGGCGGGCGCGACGACGTCCCCCCGCTTCTGCCACGGGTCGGCGGCCACCACGAGGAGCACCCGGTCGAGCCCCAGCGCCCAGCGGGCCTCGGAGGCCGCCACCACGTGGCCGACGTGTACGGGATCGAAGGTGCCGCCGAACACCCCGATGCGCTCCGGTCGGCGTCCAGGCACGGCGGCAGTCTACGGGGGGCGACCGGGACCCGGGCCTCCCCGAACCGGCGGCCCGGCGGCGCCACGACCGGTCCGGGGCGGCTCCGAGCGGCGGTAGCCTGCCGGGCCTGTGCCCCCGCCCTCCCCCGGCACCACCCCCGAGGTCGTCGACCTCGACCGCTCCCGGTTCCGCGCCGCCGCGGTGGTCCTGGCGCGGAGCTTCACCGACGACCCGGTCTCCGTCTACGCGTTCCCCAACCCCCGACGGCGCCGTCCCGCGCTCCGGGCCTACATGCGGGGTGCCATGGCCGACGCGGCGGCGGCCGGCCTGGTCCACGTGGCCGTGGAATCCGGCCGGGTGCTCGGGGTGGCGGCCTGGATGGCGCCGGGCCGCTGGCACCCGTCGACCGGGCGGATCCTCCGCCAGGTCCCGTCGCTGCTCCAGGCGTTGGTGCTCTCGCCGGTGTCGGCCCGGATGGTGAGGGTCGCCAACACCGCGCAGCGGGCCCACCCGGCCGAGGAGCACTGGTACCTACAGACCCTCGGGGTCGAACCGTCGCGCCAGGGCGAGGGGATCGGGCGGCTGTTGATGGAGCCGATCCTCGAGCAGGCCGACGCCGAGGGCCGGCCCTGCTACCTGGAGACGTCGACGCTCCCGAACGTGGCGTGGTACCGCCGGGCCGGCTTCGACGTGGTGGACGAGCTCCGGCCGCCGGGCGGCGCGCCGCTCATGTGGACGATGTGGCGTGACCCCCGGACGGGGTGAGCGGCGCCCCGGCCTCAGCCGCCGAAGCCGCGCCCGCTGAACCCGCCGCCGCCGAACCCCCCGAGGCCGCCGCTCCCCGCCCGGCCCGGCCGGGCCGCGAAGGCGCCGCGGATCGCCTCGGGCTCGTAGCCGCGCGGCAGCTCACCGGTCGACGCGTAGAGGTACAGCGCCGTCTGGTACACGCCGCTCAGGGCGCTGGTCACCACCATCACCACGCCGACCCACAGCGCGAAGACCACCGCTCCGAGGCCGGCCACGACGGCGTTCCCGGTGAGCAGCGTCAGCACCAGCACCGGCACCCCGGCCAGCACGGCCAGGAAGCCGACCAGCCCGACCCCGCCCTGGCCCATGACGTTCTCGCCCCAGGTGCGCTTGAACATCGACGCCGAGCGCCTCACCGCCTCGCCCACACCGACGTTCTCGACCACGAGGATCGGCAGCACGAGGAACGTCACCAGCGACCAGGCCATCCCGATGATGCCCACCACGATCCGTCCGAGGATGCCCGACCGCTCCGACACCGCCCGGAGGAACAGCGAGACGCTGGCCGAGAGCAGCGCCCAGGGCAGGATCGTCGCGGCGCGCCGCCGCGCGCCGGCCAGCGCGCTCCCGAGGGTCGGGTCGCCGCCCGAGAGGCGCTCGTGGGCGGCCGAGACCAGCGCGGCGTTGAAGAAGATCGTCACGTACGCGGCCACGAAGTAGCCCACGGCGGCGACGACCCATCCCATCGCACCGAGCCGGAACCCGTCGGCGGAGTCGCTGCCGGTGAGGACGACGGGGACGCCGAACGACACCACGACGGCGAGGGTGGCGATCGCCGAGATGACGGGGAGCCAGAGCAGCTCGCGGTCGTCGCGGATCACCCCCCACGACGCCTTGAAGATCGCGATCGAGTTGCGTATGCGCATGGCGCCCATTATCGGCGATCCCGAGCACCGGCCGGGACCGGACCGGTACGTTGAGCCGGTGACCGACCCCGTACCCGACCCCGGCCGCGCGCGCCCCGGCCACCCGCGGCGACAGGCAACCGCCGCGAGGGTCGTCTCGGCGCCGGGGCGGGTGAACCTGATCGGCGACCACACCGACTACCACGGGGGCCTGGTGCTCCCCATGGCCGTCGACCGGAGCTGCGCCGTCCGGTGGGTTCCCAACGGCGGCGACCGCGTGCGCGTCCGGTCCGAGGGGATGGAGGGCCGGGTCGACGTCGCCGCCGACGGATCCGACGACCCGGACCAGGTCGATCCACCTTGGGGGCGGTTCCCGGCGGGCGTGCTGCGCGCCCTCGCCGGGCGGGGGCGGGCGCCCGCGGGCTTCGACGCCGACATCAGCTCCGACGTCCCGGTCGGCTCCGGCCTCTCGTCGAGCTCCGCCCTGTCGGTGGCGTTCACGCTCGCGGCGGCCGGGGCCGGGGGCCTGCCGATCGGCACCGTGGAGGTGGCCCGCGCCGCGCTCGAGGGGGAGGTGCTGGCCACCGGCGTGCCCGGCGGGCTCATGGACCAGCTCACCGCTCTGTGGGGCGTCGCCGGTCACGCCCTGCTGATCGACTGCCGGGAGCTGAGCGCACGTGCGGTGCCCCTCCCCGAGAGCGTCACGGTCCTCGTGGCGCACTGCGGGGTGCCCCGGACCCTCGCCGGCAGCGCCTACGCGCAGCGACGGGCCGCCGGGGAGGCGACGGCGCGGAGCCTCGGCCTGGCCTCGCTGCGCGACGCCACCGCCGAGCAGGTCGCCCACGACCCGATCGCCCGCCACGTGGTCGCCGAGAACGCGCGCGTCGCCGCCTTCGCCGACGCGCTGCCGTCGGGAGAGCTCGGAGTGCTCGGCGCCCTGATGCTCGAGAGCCACGCCAGCCTCCGCGACGACTACCGGGTCTCGATCCCCGAGCTCGACGCCCTCGTCGACGCCTTCGTGGAGGAGGGAGCGGCCGGGGCCCGGCTGACGGGCGCCGGGTTCGGCGGCTGCGTGGTGGCCATCGCCGCGGCGCCCTCGGGGCAAGCCGTCCTGGACCGCGCGACGGAGCGCTACCGGGCCTCCACGGGGCGCGAACCCCGGGGCTTCGTGGCCCGGGCCGTCGACGGGGCCCGCCCGCTCGGGGCGTAGGCGCGCCCCGGCTCCGCCGGGCTCACATGCGCGAGAGGAGCTCCGCCTTCTTGGCCTCGAACTCGGCGGCGCTGATGTGGCCCTGGTCGCGCAGGCGGGCCAGGGCCTCGATCTGCTCGGGTACCGACGCCTCGGCCGGAGCCGCCACCCCCTCGAGGCCCGCGGTCGCCCACTTGGCCTGCTTGCGGGCGTTCACCTCCATCTGGCGGTAGATCTCCTGCTGCACCGCGTCGGGCCGGCGCACGTTGTCGAAGTGGGTCTGGCCGTCGCGGCCCGCCGACTCGACGTCGATGTCGCCGGCGCGGATCAGGCGCTCGAGCGCCCGCTGGTGGAAGATGATGTTGTTGATCCGCTCGAGCGGGATCTCGACGCCCCGCTTCGAGACGAAGCCGCTGCGGTACACCAGGCGGCGGTCGGTGACGACGAAGTGGATGCTGCGCCAGTTCACGTAGCGCCACGCGACCCATCCGGCGTACACGACCAGCAGCGCCGCCAGCGGCCACCCGATCCACCGCGTCTGGTCGAGCACCACCCAGAGGATCAGCAGGGCGACGAGGCCGGCCCCGAACACGACCTGGCGGGCGAAGTAGATCCAGTGCGGCTGGAGGTCGAGGACGAGCTCCTCACCCTCGTTGAGCAGGTGCTTCGGGTACCCCATGGGGCACAGGTTAAGGCACCCGCGAGGCCTCTTGACGACGCCCGGGCCGATGCGTACCATCGCTGCTACCGACCGACCGGCCCGTGGAGCACCGGCGGTGGTCCCCAGCCCACTGAGGATCATCATCGGCCCGCCGGCCCGGGAGGAAGGGAGCGCCCGCTCGGGCACCCGCCGCCACGCGGTGGGGAGCACCGGACGGGGGCGGTACCACTGCCGGTCTCGACGAACTGATCCGAAAGGGGAACCCGTCGGGAGCGCGAGAGCGGCGAGAGCCGCGGATCGTGCCCGAGGCAGCGGTACGGAGGGGCCCCGAGGAGATCGGAGCTGCGACGCAGCGAAGACTACTCGGGGCTTCTCCCTTCTCCGGGGCGGTCGGGCGCGCGGTCCGCCACCGGGCGGGCAGGGGTCGGTACCGTCGTCGGCGATGGTCGCGTCCCGCCTCCGGCGCCGTCCCGATCCCCTCCTCGACGACCTCGACGCGTCGCAGCGCGAGGCCGTCACCTCGGCCTCCACCCCGCTCACGATCCTGGCCGGGGCCGGTTCGGGCAAGACCCGCGTCCTGACCCGCCGCATCGCCTGGAACGCGCGGGAGGGCCGCCTCGACCCGGGGCACGCCCTCGCCGTGACCTTCACCCGCCGGGCGGCGGCCGAGCTCAACCGCCGCCTCGACGCGCTCGGGGTCCGGGGCCCGATCACCGCCGGCACCTTCCACGCGCTCGCGCTCGCGCTCCTGAGGGGCCGGGCCGCCGACCGCGGGGAGGCGCCGCCGGTGATCCTCGACCGCAAGGCGCGGCTCCTCGCCGCGATCCTCCGCCAGGAGGCCGACCGGCCCGGCGCCGACCACAACGTCCCGGCCGCCCTCACGGCTCCGGATCACGCCGGGGCCCTGGTGCGCGACCTCGCCACCGAGATCGAGTGGGCGAAGTCGCGCCTGGTCCCGCCGGCGTCGTACGGGCGGGCGGCCACCGCGGCCCACCGGGTCCCACCGGTCGGCGCCCCGGCCGTGGCCGAGGTGTACCGGCGCTACGAGGAGGAGAAGCGGCGCCGGGGCCTGGTCGACTTCGACGACCTGGTCCTGCGGTGCGCGCACCTCTGCACCACCGACGAGGAGTTCGCGGCGGTCACCCGGTGGCGCTTCCGGCATGTGTTCGTCGACGAGTTCCAGGACGTCACCCCCGCGCAGCTCCGCCTGATCCGCGCCTGGATCGGGGAGCGGGGCGACCTGTGCGTGGTCGGCGACCCCGACCAGGCCATCTACGCGTTCGCCGGCGCGGAGCCCGGGATCCTCGATCGGTTCCCCGAGCTCTTCCCAGGTGCGGCGACGGTCCGCCTCGAGGCGTCGTACCGCTCCACGCCGCAGATCGTCGCCACATCGGGAGCCGCCCTCGGGCCCGGACCGCGCGCACGGGTGCGCAGCCGGAACCCCGACGGGCCGGCGCCGCGGCTGGTGTCCTACCGCGACGACGACGCCGAGGCGGCCGGCGTGGCCCGCGACCTGCGCCGCAGCCACGACCGCGGTGTCCGCTGGTCCGCGATGGCCGTCCTCTACCGGACCAACGCCCAGGCGGGCCGGTTCGAGCAGGCGCTCGCGGGCGCGGGGATCCCCGTCCGGACCCGCTCGGCCGGGAGGTTCGTCGACGAACCCGGGGTCCGGGACGCGCTCGACGCGCTGCGCGACGCCGAACGCCGCGCTCCCGGGCGGCCGCTCGCGACCCTCCTCGCCGACCTGGGGAACGACGACGGACCCGGCGCCGAGTTGGCCCGGCTGGCACGCGAGTACCTCGCCGCCGACGGCGGCCGCGGTTCGGTCGACGGCCTCGTCGCCTTCCTCACCGCGGCGTTCCGCGGCGGCGACACCGGCGGCGGGCCCGCCGACGCCGTCTCCCTGCTGTCGTTCCACGGCGCCAAGGGGCTCGAGTTCGAGAGCGTCCACGTAACCGGCGTCGAGGACGGCCTCGTACCGATCTCCCTCGCCGCCACCGACGCCGAGCTCGCCGAGGAGCGGCGCCTCCTCTACGTGGCCCTGAGCCGCGCGGCCCGCGAGCTGACCATCTCCTGGGCCCGTGAACGCACCCTCGGCCTGATAACCCGACCGCGGCGGGCCAGCCCCTGGATCGGGGGGATCGAGGCGGAGCTGAGGTCCTGCGCACCGGCCCCCACCGATCCGGTGACGGCTGTGAGGAGGGCGCGCCGCGCCGTGCGCGCGACGAGCGGCGCCGGGGGAACGCGCGCGCGGGCGGGACGGGTCTGTGACCCCGAGCCGCTCGGGGCCGCCGACCCCGAGCTCTACGCGGCGCTGCGCCGCTGGCGGTCGGAGCGGGCCCGGTCGGCCGGGGTCCCGGTCCACGCCGTGTTCCCCGACACCGTGCTCGACGCCGTGACCACGAGCAGGCCGCGCGACGAGGCCGAGCTCCGGCGGATCCCCGGTATCGGACCGGTGCGGGCGGCTCGGCACGGACCCGAGGTCCTCCGGATCGTGGCCCGGCACCGGCCCATCACGACCGCGGACCGCGGCGGGCGTTGACTCGATCGGTGCCACGGCGCACGATGCGGGGGTGGAAGCTCGCGACGCCCGGCTGCGCCTACGGGCCGGACACCACGGAGGCCCGCGATGACCCGCCTACATTCCACGCTGCCGCTCTTCCCCTCCGACGACGGCTGGCCCTACCCCGACGTGACCACCGATGTGGGGCCGGACCGGGCCGAGTACGACGAACCCGACCCCGCGTTCCTCGACCTGCTCGCCGATCCCCACGTGTTCGCCGACCTGACCGCCGAGGAGCGCACGGTGCTGCGCCGGCGCTTCGGGTTCGACGGCCCCCCGGCCACGCTCAAGGCGCTCGCCGCCGAGCTGGGACGGTCGCGCCGTGACGTGGTGGACCTCCTCGGTCGCGCCGTGGACAAGGTCCGCGCCCGGCTGACCGCCTAGCCGCCGGGCGAGGCGCCGGCGCGGCGCCGGCGCGGCCCACCGGGCGGCCCCCGTCAGCCGCAGGCGCCCCACAGGCCCCGCCGGGCTCGGCGGGCGTCGAGCTCCTCGCGCAGCATCGTGCGGGCATGGGCGCCGTTGGGGGCGATCACCAGGAGTCGCGCGTAGCCGAGGCGGAGGAGCTCGTCGTTGAAGCGCCGGCCGCCGACGTGCACGTAGGCGAGGCGACGCCCGTAGCGGTCGCGGCGCTCCACGTCGTCCTCGAGGGTCACGTGACGGCCCTCGAGGGCCCGGCGGGTGAAGCGGGCCGCCTCCGGGCCGAAGCACTCGACGGGCCGGGACGGGTGGTGCGTCTCGGGGGTGTCGACGCCCAGCAGCCTCACGGTGTCGGCGCCCCCGCCGGGGAGGCGCACCTCGACCGTGTCGCCGTCGAGGGCGCGGACCACCAGTGCGGGGCGATCGGCCGTGGTCCGGGCCCTCCCCGACCACCACCCCCCGACCGAGGCGGCGGCGAGGATCGCCACGACCACGGCCCGGGAGCGGGCCATGCGCCGACCCTACCCGACGGTCGACCGTTCGGGCGGCCGGCGCCGGTAGCCTGATCGGCGTCATGGCGCGCCGCATCCGCCGAATCGCGTTCGTCGCCGGCCTCATCGCGCTCATCGCCGGTGCGGGCTACCTCGTGCTCGACACCCGGACCCGGCTCGAGGCCGATCAGGACCGCGTCGAGGCCCGGTGGTCCGACCTGTCCCCGTCGCTGGCGGCCCGCTACGAGCACCTCGGGGGCCTCGTGACCGCCCTCGACGGCGCCGGGGCCCGCGACCGCGACGTGACCTCGGCCCTTCGCCAGGGCCTGCGCCGCTGGGACGCCGTCGCCGGCGAGGGCGAGCCCGACCCCGGCGCGGTGTCGGTGGCCAACGAGCTCGAGGGCCTGACGGCCCGGGCCCGGGCCGTGGTCGCCGGGTCGCGCCGCCTCCAGGGCGTGGCGCCCGTGACCGAGGCCCTGGCCGCCGTCGACGCCGCGCCGCCCCCGCTGGCCGAGGTCGCGGCGTTCAACGCCGCCGTCCAGGCCTACGAGGGCGACCGGAGCGCCGCGCTGCGGGCCCCGATCGCACCGCGCCTCGGCTTCGACCGCCGCGACACGTTCCAGACGGTCACCCCGGCCTGAGGCCGCCCCCGGAGCACGCCCGGCGGCTACCTGCTCGCGCCGAGAGCGCCCTGGGAGGCACGGTCGGCCCGGCCGACCTCGTCGACGGGGGCCACGCGCCGGAACGCGCCCCGGGCCGCTTCCCAGTCGCCGAGCAGCGCCCGGGCCCGCTCGGAACCCGTGAGCGCGGCGTGCATCTCGACGGTGTAGCGGAGCTCCGGCTCGTCGCGCTCCCCGAGGCGTGACGACTCCACGAGCTGCCGGTTGAGGCGGCCCTCCAGCCGGCCGTCGGGGTCCCAGACGAACGCCTGACCACCGGTCATGCCCGCACCGAGGTTGCGGCCCACCGATCCGAGGATCACGACCGTCCCGCCCGTCATGTACTCACAGGCGTGGTCGCCGGTCCCCTCCACGACCGCGAGGGCACCGCTGTTGCGCACCGCGCAGCGCTCCCCCACCCGTCCGGCGACGAACACCTGCCCCCCGGTCGAGCCGTAGAGGACGGTGTTGCCGGCCAGGACGGGCTCGCCGGCATCGCCGGGTGGTGCCTTGACGACGATCCGGCCGCCGCCCATCCCCTTGCCGAGGTAGTCGTTGGCCTCGCCGGTGAGGACCAGGTGCATGCCGTCGGAGACGAAGGCGCCGAAGCTCTGGCCCGCGGAGCCGGTGAAGCGGGCCGTGACGGTCGCGGGCGGTACGCGGTCGCCCCACTCGAGGCCGATGGCGCCGCCGAGGGACGCGCCGACGGAGCGGTCGGCGTTGGTGATCTCGTAGTCGAGCTCCTGGTCCTCGCCGTCCCAGAGGGCGCGGAAGGCGTCGGCGAGGAGCGTCTCGTCGAGCCGGCTGCGCGGCCGCTGGACCGGCACCGCGGCCCGGAACGACCGCGGCTCTCCCGGGTCGGCGTCGGGTGCCTCGAACAGCACCGACAGGTCGAGGGCGTCGGCGTGCCTCTCCCCCACCGTCCGCCGGCGGATCAGGTCGACGCGCCCCACCGCCTCGTCGATCGAGCGCAACCCGAGCGACGCCAGGAGCGTGCGCACCTCCTCGGCCACGAAGAGCATGTAGGAGGCCACGCCCTCGGGGGTGCCCGCGAACTTGGCCCGCAGGTTCGGCCGCTGGGTGGCGATCCCGGTCGGGCAGGTGTCGCGGTGGCAGGCCCGGACCATGATGCAGCCCTCGGCGAGCAGCGCCCCCGTACCGAACGAGAACTCGTCGGCCCCCAGCAGGGCGGCCATCACCACGTGCTGACCGGTCAGGAGGCCGCCGTCGACCCTCACCCGGACCCGGCCCCTCAGGCCCTGCTCCACCAGGACGCGCTGCGTCTCCGCCAGGCCGAGCTCCCAGGGCATCCCCGCGTGCTTGATCGACGACAGCGGCGACGCGCCCGTCCCGCCGTTGTGGCCGGAGATCTGCACCACGTCGGCCAGGGCCTTGGCCACCCCGGCCGCGATGGTGCCCACCCCGCTCTCGGCCACGAGCTTCACCGACACGTCGGCCAGCGGGTTCACCTGCTTCAGGTCGTACACGAGCTGAGCGAGGTCCTCGATGGAGTAGATGTCGTGGTGGGGCGGCGGCGAGATCAGGCCCACTCCGGGCTGGGTGTGCCGCAGCCGGGCGATCTCGGCCGTCACCTTGTGGCCCGGGAGCTGCCCGCCCTCGCCGGGCTTGGAGCCCTGGGCGATCTTGATCTGGAGCTCGTCGGCGAAGGCGCAGTACTGCGGGGTGACGCCGAAGCGACCCGACGCGATCTGCTTGATCCGGGAGTTCCGGTCGACGGCTGCGCCCCGGGTCCGGAACCGGTCGGGGTCCTCACCGCCCTCGCCGCAGTTGCTCTTCCCACCCACCATGTTCATCGCCACCGCGAGCGTCTCGTGGGCCTCGGCCGAGATCGAGCCGTGGCTCATCGCGCCGGTCGAGAAGCGCCGCGTGATCGCGGTGACCGGCTCGACGTCGTCGACCGGGATCGGCTCGCCGGCGGGCACCGGCTCGAGGAGGTCGTGCAGCTCGGTGGTGGGGCGCGCCGCGACCATCTCGGAGAAGCGCCGGTAGAGGTCGGCGTCGCCGGTGCGGACCGCCGCCTGGAGGAAGTGGGCGGCCCGGGTCTCCGCCGGGTCGGGATGGCAGTCGTCGTCGTGGGAATCGGCGCCTCCGTCCCCGTCCGGCCCCGCGGGCGGGGCCGCCGTCACCGTGAGGTGCGTGAAGGCGCGCTCCCCGGCGGCCGCCGCGGCCGGCTCGGTGAGCCCGACCGACTCGTGCAGCGCGGCGATCACGTCGGGGTGGTGGCCGTGGTACTCCCCGGCCCGCTTGCGGAAGCGCACGATCCCGGGCTCGTCGAGCGCGGGCTCCCCGGAGCCGTAGGCCTCACCGTGCCAGGCGAGCAGGTCCTCGCCGAGCTCGGTGAACCCGATGCCCGGCACCGGCGACGCCGTCCCCCGCAGGCACAGCTCCACGACCTCGGGGGCGAGGCCGAGCACCTCGAAGATCTGGGCCCCCCGGTAGCCGTCGAGGGTGGCGATGCCCATCTTGGCCATGATCTTGAGCAGGCCGTCCTCCAGGCCGCGGCACAGGTTGTCCTGGGCCGCGAAGGCGTCGACCCCGCCGAGCTGCTCGTCGTCGGCGAGGGCGGCGACCGTCGCCAACGCCAGCCGGGGGCACACGAGGTCGGCTCCGAAGCCGATGAGGCAGGCCAGGGCGTGGGTGTCGCGCGCGTCGCCGCTGTCGACGACGATCGACGCCCGGTGCCGGTCGCCGGCGGCCACCAGCGCGTGGTGCACGGCCCCGGCCGCCAGCAGGCTCGGCACGGGGACGCGCTCGGGGCCGGCGCCGGCGTCGGTGACAACCAGCAGGCCGGCACCTCCCGCCACCGCGTCCACCGCCTCCCCGGCCAGGCGCTCGACCGCGGCCCGCAACCCCCCGGGACCGTCGGACGCCTCGAAGGTGCCGTCGAGCGTCGCCGCGGGGAACGGCGACCGCTCGGGGTCGAGGAGACGCCCCACCGCGTCGGGGTAGACGACCGCGGTCGGGAGCTCCAGGAGGTGCGCCGCCTCGGCCTCCTCGCCGAGGAGCGGGGACCGGGGCCCGACGAGGGTTCGCAGCGACGTGACGGCCCGCTCACGCAGGTGGTCGATCGCCGGGTTGCTCACCTGGGCGAAGCGCTGCCGCAGGTAGTCGAACGCCGGGCGGCGCTTGGTGGCCACCGCCGCGAACGGCGTGTCGTCGCCCATCGCGAACGTGGGCTCCTTGCCCTCGGAGGCGATGGGCTTGAGCACCATCGCCACCTCCTCCTTGCTCACGCCGAAGGTCACCTGGGCCGCGACGAGGGAGTCGTCGTCGGCGTCGGGCACGATCGGTGACCCGGCCGGCCCGGGACGCAGCCCGTCGCGGACCCACGTGCCGTACGGAGCGCGCCCCGCCAGCCACGTCTTGATCGCCACGTCGTGCTGGATGCCCCCCGACGCCGGGTCGACGGCCATCATCTGCCCGGGCCCCAGGCGCCCCCGGCGGACCTCGCCGTGGCCCTCGACGGGAACCGCGCCGGCCTCCGAGGAGCACACCACCAGCCCGTCGCCGGTGACCTGCCACCGCAGCGGCCGGAGCCCGTTGCGGTCGAGGGCGGCACCGACGGTGCGCCCGTCGGTGAACACGAGGCCCGCCGGTCCGTCCCACGGCTCGGTGAGGCACGAGTGGTAGCGGAAGAAGTCCTCCACCCCGGGCGGGAGGTCGTCGCGGCCCTCCCAGGCCTCGGGGACGAGCATCGCCACCGCGTGGCGGACGTCGCGGCCGCCGTGCACGAGCAGCTCCACCACCGAGTCGAGCTTGCCGGAGTCGGAGTCGAACGGGTCGACGATCGGGCCCAGCTCAGCCGGTGAACCCAGGCCCACGGCCTCGGTGCCCAGGTCGCCGCGGGCCGCGAGGTGCCGCTCGTTGCCGGCCAGGGTGTTGATCTCGCCGTTGTGGCAGAGGGTCCGGAACGGCTGGGCCCGCTCCCAGCTCGGGTGGGTGTTGGTGGAGAAGCGGCTGTGGAACACGGCGTGGGGGGCGACGAAGTCGGGCGCGCGCAGGTCGGGGTAGCAGCGCCCGAGGCGGTCGCTGGTGACCAGCGCCTTGTAGACGAGCGTCCGGAACGACGCTCCGGCCACGTAGAGGCGCACCCCGGCGGCCCGGCCCAGATCCTCGGCCCGCAGGCGGGCCCGCCAGACACGGCGCTCGGCGGCGTCGAGCCCGCCGTCGGCATCGGTGCCGTCGGTGGAGCCGGCCGCGTGGTCGACCGCCCTCGTGACGAACGCCTGGAGCACCGCGGGCCGCTCGGCCCGCGCCACCGCGCCGAGCTGCTCCTCGTCGATCGGGACCTCCCGCCAGGCGAACAGCTCCAGGCCGGCGCCCGCCACGGCCCGCTCCACGTGGCCGACGGCCTCCGCCCGGGCCGCGGCGTCGGCGGCGTCGGCGAAGAGGGTCAGGACCCCGATGCGCCCCTCGACCGGCCGAGCCTCGGAGCCGGTGCCGGCCCCGGCGGCCGAACCCCGGGCCTCGGCGGCGACCCGGGCCACGAACGCGTGCGGCATCGCCACGAGCAGGCCCGCGCCGTCACCCGACAGGCCGTCGGCGGCGACGGCACCGCGGTGGCTCACACCGGCCAGGCCCTCGAGGGCGAGATCGACCACGCGCCGGCTGGGCCGGCCGTCGGCCTCGGCGACGAATCCGATGCCGCAGGCGTCGCGCTCCACCCGCGAGGAGCGGGCGTGGTCGCGCGCGGACGGAGGAGTGGGAGCAGTGCCGTTCACGGTGCACCTCATCAGGGCGAGGGACCGGACCGCGTGGAGAGGGGAACGGAGGAGGTCCGCTCCCGGGAGACGGTGCCGGCCCCGGCGGTTGTGGGGCGACGACACTGTCGCGACACCCATCGTAGCGGACGCGCCGTCCGACGATCTCCACCGGCGCCCACCGGCGGTCGACGGTTCGGTCGAGCGGGACGGGGGCGGGGCGCCCGCCGGCGGTCGACGGCTCGGTCGAGCGGGACGGGGGCGGGGCGCCCGCCGGCGGTCGACGGTTCGGTCGAGCGGGACGGGGGCGGGGCGCCCGCCGGCCGGCGGGGCCGGCGCTTTCGGTAGCGTGCCCCGGGGCGCCCGGCGGGCCGCGGTCCCGCGGCGGCGCGCCCCAGTGGCCGGGGGGCCGGGGGGAGGACACAGGGTGGCGGAAGCTCAGGGGCACGAAGCGCCGGGGGCGCCCACCACCGTCGCGGTGCTCGGCGGCGGCCAGCTCGGCCGGATGCTCGGCTTGGCGGGCGTGGCCCTCGGCCTCGGTATGCGCTTCCTCGACCCGTCGCCCGGCGCCGGCGCGGGGGCGATCGGCACGCTGCTCACGGGCGCGTTCGACGACCCCGACGCCCTCGCCCGGCTGGCCGCCGGCGCGACGGTCGCCACCTACGAGTGGGAGGGCGTACCGGCCGGCGCGGCCCGGGCGGTCGCGGCCACGGGCGTGCCCGTCCGGCCCGGATCCCGGGCCCTCGAGGTCGCCCAGGACCGCCTGGTCGAGAAGGAGCTCCTCCGCACGCTGGGGATCCCGACGGCCCCGTTCGCGGAGGTGGAGGAGGGCGACCCCGAGCCGGGCGCGGCGCTGCGGCGGGCCCTCGACGCGGTCGGCATCCCGGCGGTCGTCAAGACCCGCCGCGGCGGCTACGACGGCAAGGGGCAGGCGGTCGTGCGCTCACCCGCCGACGTCGACCGCGCGTGGGCCGCGCTGAGCCGTTCCGGCCCCCTCATCGCCGAGGGGATGGTGGCGTTCCGGCGCGAGCTGTCGATCCTCGCGGTCCGCGGCATCGACGGCGAGGTGCGGTCCTGGCCGGTCGTCGAGAACCTCCACCAGGACGGCATCCTGCGCGTGTCACGGGCCCCGGCCCCGGACCTCGACCCCGCGACCGAGGCGGCGGCACGCGCCTACGCCGGCGCGGTGCTCACCGAGCTCGACTACGTGGGGGTCGTGGCGCTGGAGCTGTTCGACGACCCGTCGGCCCTGCGCGTCAACGAGATGGCGCCCCGCGTGCACAACTCGGGGCACTGGACGATCGAGGGCGCGACCACCAGCCAGTTCGAGAACCACCTCCGGGCGATCCTCGGGTGGCCCCTCGGCGACACCGCACCCCGGGGCGTGGCCGCCATGGTCAACTGCATCGGGGCGCTCCCCGACCCGGCCGCCGTGCTCGCGGTGCCCGGTGCCCACCTGCACCGCTACGGCAAGGAGCCGCGCGCCGGCCGCAAGGTCGGGCACGTCACCGTCGTCGCCGCCGACGAGGCGGCGCTCGAAGGACGCCTGTCCCTCGTGGAGGAGCTGGTCGGCGGGGCCGAGGGTGCCGCGCCGGGGCCGCCCGGCCCCTGAAGCAGATTCGAGCGGGACCCGGGCGTCACGGGGCCGCCGGCCGCCGGGTTCGGGTGGTTCAGGCGACGGCCCCGGCCGTGCGGAGGGCGGCGACCTCGTCGGGGCCGAACGACCACTCGGCGAGCACCTCGTCGGTGTGCTCACCGGGCCACGGCGGCGGGCGGCGGATCGACGCCGGGGTGGACGAGAAGCGCGGCGCCGGCGCGGGCTGGACTACTCCCCCGCTCTCCACGAAGGTCTCCCGGGCCTTCATGTGAGGGTGCTCGGCGGCTTCGGCCATCGACAGGACCGGCGCGAAGCAGGCGTCGCTCCCCTCGAGCACCTCGGACCACTCCGCCCGCGTCCGGCCCGCGAAGACCTCGCGGAGGCGGCGGCGCAGCTCGGGCCAGCCCGACCGGTCCATCTGGTGGGGCAGGTCCTCGCCGGCGAGGCCGATCCGCTCGATGAGCTCGGCGTAGAACTGCGGTTCGATGGCACCGATCGACACGAACCCGCCGTCGGCGCACTCGTAGACGTCGTACCAGGGCGCCCCGCTGTCGAGGAGGTTGGTGCCGCGGTCGTCGCTCCAGATCCCCATGGCCCGGAAGCCCCACATCATCGTCATGAGCGCGGCGGCGCCGTCGACCATGGCGGCGTCGACGACCTGGCCCCGCCCGGTCCGCGACGCCGAGAGGATCCCGCACACGATCCCGTAGGCGAGGAGCAGCCCGCCGCCCCCGAAGTCGCCGACCAGGTTCAGCGGCGGGGTCGGCGGCTCCCCGGCCCGCCCGATGTGGGCCTGGGCCCCGGCCAGCGAGATGTAGTTGACGTCGTGGCCCGCGGCGTGGGCCATCGGGCCGTCCTGGCCCCAGCCCGTCATGCGCCCGTACACGAGCGCCGGGTTGCGCCCGAGGCAGACGTCGGGACCCACCCCGAGACGCTCGGCGACCCCGGGGCGGAAGCCCTCGATCAGGGCGTCGGCCTGCTCGGCGAGCCGCAGCACCACCTCGACCCCCTCGGCCGACTTGAGGTCGACACCGACCGAGCGGCGGCCCCGGTTGAGCAGGTCGAGGTTGCGCTGGCCGAACAGCGCCGGGTTGACGGAACCGGCCCGGTCGACCCGCACCACCTCCGCACCCAGGTCGGCGAGCATCATGGCGCAGAACGGCCCGGGCCCGATCCCCGCGATCTCGATCACCTTCACGCCCGCCAGCGGTCCCGACATCTTCCGTCTCCTCACCTGTGCTCACCCGTGGGGCGTGGTCGTCGACGCGCCCCGGGCGGGCAACCGATCCGCGCCGGCGGCGGGCGGCGACGATCCACCGGCGCCGACGGCGGGCCGCCACGGTAGGCAACCGGGCCCGGCGGCTCAACGTGAGGACCCCGGCGGGGTCAGCGGTGGCGGCGGCGCGACCTCCGCAGCGCGCGACCGACGGCCAGGGCACCGATCAGGGCCACGGCCTGGAACCCCAACACCACGCGGAGGGCGTCGACGGCCGGGCGCCACGTGACCTCGTCGCCCCGCACCACGTACACCCCCACCGGGCGGGCCTGGAATCCGAGGCCGCCGCCACCGCCGCGGCCGGATCCATCGGGCTGGGTGCCGCCCCCGCCACCCCCGCCGCCCTTGACGGCCGCGACCGGGATGACGACGACCTCCCCGGCCGGTATCGGTTCCCCGAAGACCTGCTTGATCGTCGCGACGTCGCGGAGGCGCTCCACTATCCGCCAGAAGTCGCGGCTCTCGGCGTCGGCCCCCCGGGCCTGCTCGTACGCTTCCATCGCTCTCCTCCTCGTGGTGTGTCCGGTCCGGTGTGTGGTGTCGTCGCCGCGTCCGCGACCGCGGTCGATCAGGGGCGGACGGCCCGGCCCGCGCTCATGGTCCCGAGGACCGCCGACCCGGCGCGGAAGCGGTGGAGCTCGGCGAGGCGGAACCCGGCCCGCTCGAGGGCGGTGGGAGCGTCGCGGGTCAGGTGGCACCCACCTCCCAACCGCTTCTGGAGGGGTTCGAGGCGGCGCTGGCGCCGGGCGACGGCCGGGTCGGGCGCCAGGCCGTGCTCGAGGAAGTGGACGGCACCGCCGGGCCGCAACAGGCGCCGCGCCTCGCCGAGCGCGGCGTCGAGGTCGGGGATCGTGCACAGCGTGAACGTCACCAGGACGGCGTCGGCGGCCGCGTCGGGAAGTGGGACGCGTGCACCGTCGAGACCCACCCACTCGACGGGCGGCTCGGGATGGCGCTCGAGGCGCCGGCCGGCCAGGTGCCGGGCGGTGGCGTTGGGCTCGACGGCGAGGACCCGCTCCACCGCCGGCGGGTAGAGGCCCACGTTCGAACCCGATCCGAAGCCGAGCTCGACCACCGTCCCCGCCAGCCCCGCCAGGGCCGGTCGCCTGATGCGCGCCATCCCCGGGGTGCCGAGCAGGACGTGGACGGCCCGGGGCAGGACCTGTGCCTCGTAGAAGCCCACGGCCCCAGACTACGGCGCACGCGGCCGGACGCCTGCGGGGCCCCGCCGCCCTCGACGCGGTCGTGCGCCCGGGCCGGGTGCGATATATTCGCACCACGATACGGCGGGTCGGGGTCGCCGGAGAGCGGCAGGCGGCCCCTCCCACGGTCCCGCCACCGGAGACCGACGGTCCCGCCACCGGAGACCGACCGGGCCGCCGCCCAGCGAGGTGCCGAGATGACCCCCGAGCCGAGCCCCACCCCAGGCGAGGTGCGCAAGCTCACCACCGGCGACTTCGAACGGCTGCTCGGCTTCCGCACCGGGCTCCGCCGCTTCCTGCACTGGAGCCAGGAGCAGGCCCGCGCGGTCGGCATCACACCGGCCCAGCACCAGCTGATGCTGGCGGTGCGGGGCTTCGACGACCGGCGAGGCCCGAACCTCGGCGACCTCGCCGACCTCCTGCTCCTGCGCCACCACAGCGCCGTCGAGCTCGTCGACCGGGCCGAGGCCGCCGGCCTGGTACGGCGCCGGACCGACCCCGACGACCACCGCGTCGTGCGGGTGCGCATGACATCCCTCGGCACCCGGCGGCTGAACCGGCTCGCCGCGCTCCACCTGGCCGAGCTCGACCGGATCGGCGACGGCCTCGATCCCCTCTGGAGCGGCCTGCCCGTCCACCGCAGCAACGGGGTCGCCGACGGCAACCGGAGGGTCCGGTGAGCGCCGGCACCCCCCGGACCCGGATCGTGGTGGGGGTCGACGGGTCCAAGGGATCGGGCCGGGCGCTGGCCTACGCCGCCGACGTCGCCGAGCGCCTCGGCGCCGAGGTCGTGGCCGTGTACGGGCTCGGGCCCCTCGCCGAGCTGGCCATGGCCATCCCGCCGTCGCGTCCGACCACGTGGAAGCGCGACCTCCAGGACGAGATGCACGACGTCTGGTGCCGGCCGCTCGCCGACCGCGGGGTCAAGTTCCACGCGCGGCTGGTGGAGTCCGACCCGGTGAACGCGTTGATCGACGCCGCCGACAAGGAGCAGGCCCTGATGATCGTGGTCGGGGCCAACAGCCGTGGCGAGCTGGCGCACCGCGTCCTGGGTGGCGTCACGTACCGTCTCGCCCACCGGGCCCACCATCCGGTGGTCATCGTGCCGCCCACCCCGGACCGGAAGCCCTGACCCTGCGCATCGCGACCTGGAACGTCAACTCGCTGAAGGCCCGCCTCCCCCGCGTGGAGGAGTGGATCGGGTACGCCCGGCCCGACGTGCTGTGCCTCCAGGAGACGAAGCTCGCCGACGACGCCTTTCCCGCGATGACCTTCGCGGCGCTCGGCTACGACGGCGTCCACCACGGTCAGGGCCGCTGGAACGGCGTGGCGATCCTCTCGCGGGTGGGCATCGACGACGTCACCACCGGCTTCGGCGACGGCTTCGAGGACCCCTACGACGGCGAGGCCCGGCTCGTGGGGGCGACCTGCGGCGGCACACGGATCGCGAGCGTCTACGTGCCCAACGGGCGTGAGGTCGGCAGCGAGTTCTACGACCGCAAGCTGGCCTGGCTCGACCGCCTGCGCGAGTGGCTCGGGGCCCACCACTCCCCCACCGAGCCGCTGGCCGTCCTGGGCGACTTCAACGTCGCCCCCGAGGACCGCGACGTCTGGAGCGTGAAGGCGTTCGAGGGCGCCACCCACGTGACTCCGGCCGAGCGCGACGCGCTGGCACGCCTGCGCGACTGGGGGCTCGTCGACGCCTTCCGCGCCGTGCGGTCCGAGGAGAAGCTGTTCAGCTACTGGGACTACCGGCGCGGCGACTTCCACCAGCACCGGGGCATGCGCATCGACCTCGTGTACGTGACGCGGCCGTTGGCGGCCGGGGTGGCGTTCGCCGTCGTCGACCGCAACGCCCGCAAGGGCACCGCACCCTCCGACCACGCCCCCGTGATCGTCGACCTCGCGCCCGCCGGCGACTAGGC
>JADLDD010000043.1 GCA_020846855.1 Acidimicrobiia bacterium
ATCCTCCTGGCCGTCGGGCTCGTCGGCGTCACCCTGCTCGTGGTCGACGCCCGCGTCGATCGTGACCGGATCGTCGTTCTTCTGCGACGCATCGTGGTCGGTGGGGAGGCCATGGCCCTGGTGGGCCTGGCGCAGTTCGTGGCCGGCTTCGACGTCTTCCGCTACGTCAAGTTCCCGGGCCTTGCGCTCAACCACGAGTACGTAGCCTTCTACCACGACACCGGCTTCCGTCGGGTCGCGTCCACCGCCGGCCACCCGATCGAGTTCGGCGCGGTCATGGCGATGGTCCTGCCCCTAGCGCTCCACTTCGCCTTCTTCTCCGAGCCGGAGCACCGGAGGCGCCGCTGGGCCGGGGTGGGCCTGATAGCGGTCGCGATCCCGATGTCGCTCTCACGCTCGGCCGTCCTGGGCGTCACCGTCGGCCTCGTCGTCCTCCTGCTCTCGTGGACCCCGCAGCAGCGGAGGCGGGTTCTCATGGCGTTGCCCGTCTTCCTCGTGGGCGTCCGCCTGATGATCCCGGGACTGCTCGGAACGATCGTCAGCGCGTTCCAGCACATCAGCAGTGACCCGAGCTTCCGGGGCCGCAACGAACGCCGGGCCATGGTCGGGCACTACATCGCGGCCCATCCCTACTTCGGGATGGGGTTCGGCACGTTCGATCCCGTCAAGTACGTGCTGCTGGACAACGCCTACGTGGGCACCACGGTGGAGCTCGGCTACGTGGGGCTCACGGTGCTGCTGCTCTTCTTCGCGGTCGGGTTCTTCTGCGCACGCGGAGCGCGTCTGCGCGCGCGCGATCCGGGGGCCCGCGATCTGGCCGGGGCCCTGGCCGCCGCGATCGTCGTCCCCGCCGTGGAGTTCGTGACCTTCGACGCCTTCGCGTACGCGATCATCACCGGGCTGGTCTTCTTGCTGGTGGGCTGCGCCGGCGCGCTCTGGAGGGAGTCGTGCGACGAGTCGGCGGTCCGGCCTGAGCGCGCGTTCGCCACGGCGACGTCCGTCGCGCGATCGGAAGATTGATGCCAGAGGACGTCGACGACCGTCAGGGAGCCCGGGCTGCCGCCGCCGACATGGTCCGGGTGATCGAGGGGCGGCCCCGATGACCTCGGTGATCCGGGCCGCGGCCGGGCGCGTGCCGCCGCGCGCGCGGCGGTGGGTCCGCCGAGTCGTGGATCCGGTGCTCGCCCCGATCGGATCGGTCAACGGCGCCCGCACCGACGATCCCGTGCTCGGTCTCACCTTCGACGACGGGCCCGACCCGATCTCGACGCCCGTCGTCCTCGAGGCCCTCGCCCGGCACCGGGCCCGCGCCACCTTCTTCGTCCTCGCGGACCGGGCCGAGGAGCATCCCCAAGCGGTGCGCGCCGTGGTTGCGGCCGGCCACGAGATCGGGCTGCACGGGCCCGACCATCGCCGCCTCCCGTCGGTTCCTGATCCCGAGAGCTGGCTGGCCGACGGAGTCCGGAGGCTCGAGGCCGTGGCGGGTGTCCCGGTCCGCAGGTTCCGCCCGCCGTTCGGCTCGCAGACCCTCGGCACGTACCGGGCGGCCCGTCGGAGTGGCCTCCAGGTGGTGGTGTGGGCGGCCGACGTGGCGGACTGGATCGACGATCCGGCCGCCATGGTCCGGCTCGGCCTCGAACGGGCCCGTCCCGGGGCCGTGATGCTCCTCCACGACGCCTACGCCCCCGACCCGGCGGCCCCCGAGCCGGGGCCCGTGCTCGACCGCGCGGGCGTCCTCGACGCGCTCCTCCCGGGGTGGATCGAGCGTGGTTACTCGCTGGAGAGCGTGGAGGGCCTGCTCCGCGGCCGGCGTCCGAGCACCACGGCCTGGTTCCGGCCGTGAGCGCGGACCGGCCCCGGGTGGCCCTCGTCGTCGTCACCTACAACAGCCGCGACATGATCGACGGCTTCCTTCAGGCGTTGCCTGCCGCGGTCGAAGATCTCGACGTGGAGCTCGTGGCGGTCGACAACGCGTCCGGAGACGGTTCTGCCGACGCGGTTCACGCCGCCGCGCCCGATGCGACGGTGGTGCGCCTCGGCGCGAACCGGGGATACGCGGCCGGCCTGAACGCGGGGATCCGGGCCGCCGCGGATCCCGACGCCGTGCTGGTGCTGAATCCCGACATCCGCCTCGGGCCGGGATCGGTGCGCCGCCTCCTCACCGCGGCGGCAGAACCGGGCGCCGGGATCGCGGTGCCTCGGATGACCGACCCCTCTGGAGCGCTCGTCCCGTCGCTGCGCCGCGATCCCTCGGTGCGCCGCGCCCTCGGGGAGGCGCTCCTCGGCGGTCGCCGGGCGGGGCGCTTCGAGGTGTGGGGGGAGATGGTCACCGACCCCTCCGCCTATATCCATCCAGTACGCGCAGATTGGGCAGTGGGGGCAGTTATGCTGGTCACACGTGACTGTCTCGACGCCGTGGGCGCCTGGGACGAGTCGCTGTTCCTCTACTCGGAGGAGACCGACTACTGCATCCGTGCCCGTGAGAACGGCTTCGACGTCCGCTACGAGCCCGGGGCGGAGGCCGTGCACATCGGCGGCGACGCCCACGTCTCACCCCGCCTCTGGGCGCTCCTGACCGTGAACCGGGTGCGCCTCTACCGCCGTCGCCACGGGCCCATCCGCTCCCTCGCGTTCCGTGTCGCGGTGATGATCAACGAGGCGCTTCGAGCCCTGGCCGGACGGCGGGTGAGCCGGGCCGCGCTGGCCGCGCTGGTCACACCGGGTTGGGAGATGTCACCGTGATCCGCGGTCTGCTGATCGGGGTGGCCGTCGTCGTCGCGCTGCCGGGCGCCGCGGCGGTCGTCCGTACCACGGTCCTGACGATCGCTTCGTTCCTCTATCGCGAGCCCCGCCCTGGTGGCGACGTGGCGCCCGTCCGGTTCCTGGTCATGATCCCGGCCCACAACGAGGAGAAGCTGATCGGGACCACCCTCGAGAGCCTCCGCGCGGTGATGCGACCGCGCGACTCGGTCGTCGTGATAGCCGACCGGTGCTCCGACGCCACGGCCGCGGTCGCGCGGAGCCACGGAGCCGAGGTCCTCGAACGTGGACCCGGCGAGGAGCCGGGGCGCGGCCCGGCCCGGCAGGCCGGGCTCGAGTACGCCCGCCGGTTGCCCTGGGACGCCCTGGTGATGATCGACGCCGACTCCGTGGTCGAGGAGGGGTTCTTCGACGCCTGCGAGAGGATGCTTGCCACGGGGGCGGAATCGCTCCAGGCCCGGAGCGAGTACCTGCCCCGGCCGGGGGTGGTCGGGCGCCTCGCGCTCGCCAACTTCGCGCTGGAGGGCGTGACCCTGCCCCGCGGTCGCGATGCCCTGCGGTCGTCGGTCCGGCTCCGCGGGACCGGGATGGTGTTGAGTCGCCGGCTCGTGGAAGGGCAGGCGGTGTTCCGCTCCGGCGCCTCCGAGGACCTCCGGTACGGGCTCGACCTCTGCCTGGCCGGGATCCGCAGCCGTCACGTCGAGTCGGCGCGCCTGCGCTCGGTGAGCGCGGGGAGCTGGCAGGACGCCTCGACGCAGAAGCTCCGCCACGAGGCGGGCCGGATCAACTCGGCCCGGGAGTACCTGCTACCGCTCCTGCGGCGAGGCACGTGGGCGTGCCTCGAGGCGGCCTGGTTCCTCGCCACGCCCCCGCTCGCCGCCTCGACCGTCCTCCTTCTCGCCGGTACGGCTCTGGCCGTGGCCGCGGGGGCGTGGCCCGTGGCCGTGGTGACCGGAGGGTTCGTCGCGGTGCTCGGCGTCGACGTGCTCGCCGCGATGGCCGCGGCGCGCCTCCCGGCCTCGGCGTACCTCGCTCTCCTGGCCGCGCCGTGGTACCTGGCGTGGAAGGTGCCGGTTCAGCTCCGTGCCGTGACCAGTGCCCGCCGCCGCGAGACCGACTTCCCTGCCATGCCGCGCGACGAGGTGCCGACCCCGTGAGGCGGAGTCGCAGGGGAGGGAGCGAGGGGTCGCGCCGGCGCCGGGTGCTGATCATCGTGCAGAACCTGTCGGTACCCCTCGACCGGCGGGTGTGGATGGAGTGCCGGGCCCTGGTGGCCGCCGGATACGGGGTGTCGGTGATCTGCCCCCGGGGCCCCGGAGAGGGAGCCTTCGAGGAGCTCGAAGGAGTTCGGATCCACCGCTACGCGGCGCCCCCGCCCGCCCGGGGCCCGGCCGGGTACCTCTGGGAGTTCGTGTACTGCTGGATGCGTACCGCCTGGCTGGCCCTGCGGATCTCCCGGCGCGAGAGGTTCGACGCCATCCAGGCCTGCAACCCCCCCGACACGTACTTCGCCCTCGCGGCGCCCTACAAGCTCGCCGGCCGCAGGTTCGTCTTCGATCAGCACGACCTCAATCCCGAGGTCTACGTGTCCCGCTTCGAGCGGCCGAACCGCGTCCTGCTCTTCGGCCTCCGGGCGCTGGAGAAGCTCACCTACCGGACCGCCGACCACGTGATCTCCACCAACGACTCCTACCGGCGGGTCGCGCTGGAGCGGGGCCGCAAGCGACCGGCGGACGTCACCGTGGTCCGCAGCGGCCCCGACGCCCGGATGATGAGCCGCGGCGATCCCCGGCCCGAGCTGCGGCGCGGCAAGCGGCACCTGCTCGTCTACCTCGGCGTCATGGGGCCGCAGGACGGCGTCGACCTGGCGCTGCGGGCCCTCCGGGTGCTCGTCGACGAGCACGGCCGCGACGACTTCCACGCGGCCTTCCTCGGCTTCGGCGACTGCTACGACGACCTCGTGTCCCTGTGCGGTGAGCTCGGCCTCGACGATCGAGTCACGTTCACCGGGCGCGCCGACCTGGAGACGATCTCCGCATACCTGTCGACGGCCGCGTTGGGGCTCGACCCCGACCCGATGAACCCGTTGAACGACGTGTCGACCATGAACAAGGTCATGGAGTACATGGCCTTCGAGCTGCCCACCGTCGCCTTCGACCTCACCGAGACCCGGGTCTCGGCCGCCGGCGCGGCGACGTACGCGGAGCCGAACGACGTCCGGGCCTTCGCCAAGGCGGTCGACGCCCTGCTCGACGACCCCGCGGCCCGGACCCGCATGGGGGCCGAGGGCCGGCGCCGGGTCGAGGACGTCCTCGCGTGGGAGCACCAGGCGGGGCCCTACGTCGACGTCTACCGGCGGCTCATCGGCGACCCGCGCGAACCGTGACCACCACCGCCGGACCCGACGCGGTCATCGACGGCTCGCTTCCACCGGGCCGTCTGCGGGCCGCGCTGCCGCTCCTGGCGGTCGTGTACGTCCCGACGGCGCTGGTCCTCGTCGCGGCCCGCGTGCAGCCGTGGGTGGTGCCGTCCACCCTCGTGGAGCCGCTTCGGTTCACCGGGCGGGAGGGCTGGTACGAGGGCCTGTTCTCGGCCGCGGGGGTCCTGCTGTGGGCGGCGGCCGGCGTCGCGACCGTCCTCGCCGCCGTGCGGAGCGCGCCGGGGGCCCGGTCGCGCCTCCTCGCGGGTGGCGCGGTGGTGTCGGGGGTCCTGCTCCTCGACGACCTGTTCCAGCTCCACAAGCCCGTGATCCCGCGGCACCTCGGCGTGCCGTCGGCCGTGGTGCTCCTGGCGGAGGCCATGCTCGTGGCGGCCCTCGTGGTCGGGTCGCGCCGGGCGATCGGCAAGACGCCCCGACCGGCCGTCCTGGGGGTGTCGCTCGCCTTCTTCGCGCTCTGGGCGTCGGTGAAGGCGCTGCCCGGCTTCGGGGGCACGACCGCCCTCGAGGCGGGGGCGAAGTTCGCGGGGGTGGCCGGCTGGGCCGCGTACTGGGTCGATACGGCCCTCGCCACGCAGCGTGACATCGAGTGCGTCCCGGCGCGGGCCCCGGGGAACATCGCGGAGCGTGACGTGAAGCGGCGCTCACCTCGTGGTTCGGCGGGCGCCGTGCCGTTCGGTGGTAGCCACGCAGAGTAGTATCCCGTTTCCGACCCCTGACGTAGAGGCCGGCGCCCGCAGGCAGGGCGGCCGCCACGGACGGCAGCACCAGAGGTCACCAGGAGGACCCGATGAGAAGCCCCACCCGAGCCGGTCGACCCGCCCGACGGCCGGCGTCCGCCGCCACCGTGGCCCTCGTCGCGGTCCTCGCCGCGGCCGGTTGCGGCGGGTCGTCGCGCTCGAGCACCTCCGGGTCGGGCCAACAGGCGGCGGGGGAGAGCGGGAGCCCGTCGGTCAGTGCCGACGGCGCGAAGGTCGCGTTCCAGTCCGCCGCCGCCAACCTCGTCACCGGCGACACGAACGGCGCCGTCGACATCTTCGTGCGCGCCGACGCCGACCCGTCGACCATCAGGGTGAGCGTCGGCACGGGTGGCGCGCAGGCCGACGGCCCCAGCTCCCGCCCGGCGATCAGCGCCGACGGCCGCTTCGTGGCCTTCGTGTCGGAGGCGACGAACCTGGTGTCGGGCGACACGAACGGCAAGGCCGACGGCTTCGTGCGCGACACGCAGGCCGGCACCACCACCCGGGTGAGCGTGGGCACCGGTGGTGCGCAGGCCGACGGTCCGAGCTCCCGCCCGGCGATCAGCTCCGACGGCCGCTATGTGGCGTTCGTCTCCGACGCCACCAACCTGGTGGCGGGCGACACGAACGGAGTGGCCGACGCCTTCGTGCGCGACACCCAGGCGGGAACCACCACCCGGGTGAGCGTGGGCGCCGGCGGCGCGCAGGCCGACGCCGAGACCCGCGACGGCCCCGCGATCAGCTCCGACGGCCGCTACGTGGCCTTCGTGTCGCAGGCATCCAATCTGGTGGCGGGCGACACCAACGACGCCGCCGACGCCTTCGTCCGCGACACCCAGGCCGGCACGACCGTGCGGGCCAGCCTGGGGCCGTCCAACGAGCAGGGCGGCACCGAGGCCCAGGGCGAGACCTACCCCGGCATCGCGATCAGCGGCGACGGCCGCTACGTGGCGTTCGTCTCCGACGCCACCAACCTCGTCAACCCGGCGCCGCCGGGGCTCTTCACCAACGTCTACCGGCGTGACCTCCAGGCCGCCACGACGGTCCTGGTCAGCGTCACGCCGTCGGGCACCATGGGCGACGCCGACAGCCGGTTCCCGACCATGAGCGCCGACGGCCGCTACGTGGGCTTCGAGTCCGACGCCACGAACCTGGTCGCCAACGACACCAACGGTGTGACCGACGTGTTCCTGCGCGACCTCGTGGGCGGGCCGCTCGACCGGGTGAGCGTCACCTCCAACGGCTCCACCGAGGGCAACGGTCCCAGCACGCGGCCGGCCATCGCCGCCGGTGGCAACCACGGCGCGTTCGAGACCCTCGCCGACAACCTCCCGTCGTCATCGCCCGACACCAACAGCACCTGGGACGTCGTCTCCCGGCGCCGCTGACCGGCGCCGCACGCCGTGGGCTCCGCCGCACGGGGGCCGGGCTCTCCTCGGAGCCGGGTCCGGTGCCCTCCTACACTGGCCCTGCATGCACGTGGCGATCGGGTCCGACCACGCGGGCTACCGGCTCAAGGAGCACCTCAAGGACGTGCTCGCGGCGGGCGGGCACACCGTCGCCGACCTGGGGACCGATTCTGACGAGCCGGTCGACTACCCGCCGATCTGCGCCGCGGTCGGCCGTGAGGTCGCCGCCGGGCGCGCCGACCGGGGGATCGTCCTCGGCGGCAGCGGCCAGGGCGAGCAGATCAGCGCCAACAAGGTCGCCGGCGTGCGGGCGTCGCTGTGCAACGATCTCTACACCGCCCGATACGCCCGCCTGCACAACGACGCCAACGTCCTCTCGATGGGGGCCCGGGTGGTGGGCGTGGGGCTCGCCGAGGAGATCCTCGCCGTGTGGTTGACGACCCCGTTCGAGGGCGGCCGCCACCAGCGCCGGGTCGACCAGATCACGGCGCTGGAGGCGCCGGTGGAGGAGGAGCTGTGAACGAGTCGGGCTTCCGGGCCCTCGAGTCGACCGATCCCGACGTCGCCGACGTGATCCGGCGGGAGGTCGAACGCCAGAACACCACCGTCCAGCTCATCGCCTCGGAGAACTTCACCTCGCCGGCCGTCATGGCGGCCCAGGGCTCCCCGCTCACGAACAAGTACTCGGAGGGCTACCCGGGCCGGCGCTACTACGGCGGCAACCAGGTCGTCGACGAGGCCGAGGAGATGGCCCGCGAGCGCGCCAAGGCCCTGTTCGGGGCCGAGCACGCCAACGTGCAGCCGCACTCGGGTGCCAACGCCAACATGGCCGTGTACCTCGCGCTCCTCGACCCGGGCGACAAGGTGATGGGGATGCGCCTCGACCAGGGCGGCCACCTGACGCACGGCTCGCCGGTGAACGTGAGCGGCCGCCTCTACGACTTCGTCGCCTACGGCGTCGACCCCGACACCGAGACCCTCGACTACGACGCCATCCGCGACCTGGCCCGGGCCGAGCGTCCCAAGGCGATCATCTGCGGCGCCACCGCCTACCCGCGCGCCATCGACTTCGAGGCCTTCCGCTCCATCGCCGACGACTGCGGCGCCCTCCTCATCGCCGACGCCGCGCACATCGCCGGCCTGGTGGCGGGCGGCGCGCACCCGTCGCCGGTCCCGTACGCCGACGTCGTCACGCTCACCACCCACAAGACGCTCCGGGGGCCCCGCGCCGGAGCGATCCTGTGCCGCGAGGAGTATGCGGCGGCCGTCGACAAGGCCGTGTTCCCGGGTCTTCAGGGTGGTCCCCTCATGCACGTGGTCGCGGCCAAGGCCGTCGCCTTCCGGGAGGCCGCCGCGCCGGCGTTCGGCGAGTACGCGGCCGGCATCGTGCGCAACGCCCGGGCGCTGGCGGCCGGGCTCGCCGCCGAGGGCTTCCGGATCGTCTCGGGCGGCACCGACAACCACCTGATGCTCGTCGACCTGCGCCCCTTCGGGGTGACGGGCAAGGTCGCGCAGGAGGCGCTCGACGCCGCCGGCATCACGTGCAACAAGAACGCGATCCCCAACGACCCGGAGAAGCCGTTCGTGACCAGCGGCCTGCGGCTGGGCACCGCGGCCGTCACCACCGCGGGCATGGGCGAACCCGAGATGGCCGCGGTGGCGGCCCTGATCGCCCGGGTGCTGCGCGCCCCCGACGACACCGCCGTGCGGTCCGAGGTCCACGACGCCGTGGCGCGCCTCTGCTCCAAGTTCACGCCCTACCCGGACCTGCCCTAGGCCGTGGGGGGCTACGGCGTCGTCTTCGGGGTGGCGGCGCTCACCACGTTCCTGCTCGTCCCCCTCATCCGGCGCTTCGCGGTGAGGGCCGGGGCGATCTACTACCCGAACGAGCGCAGCGTCCACACCACGCCGATGCCGATGCTCGGCGGCGCGGCCATGTTCGTGGGGTTCCTGGTGGCGATGCTGGTGGCGTCGCGGCTGCCGCAGTTCTCGGCCATGTTCCGCGGCTCGTCGGAGCCGGTGGGCCTGCTGCTGGCGGCGGCGGTGATGTTCGGCGTGGGCCTCCTCGACGACCTACGCGAGGTTTCGCCCCCGGCGAAGGTGGCGGGCATGGTCCTGAGCGGGGGGCTCCTCTCGCTGCTCGGCGTGTCGATGCTGTTCTTCCGCGTGCCGTTCTTCGACATCATCGTGCTGTCGCCCGACCTCGCGCCCCTGGTCACGGTGGCGTTCGTGGTGCTGCTCGCCAACGCCATCAACCTGATCGACGGGCTCGACGGCCTGGCGGCGGGGATCGTCCTCATCGGCAGCGTGGCGGTGTTCCTCTACTCCGACCGCCTGTTCAAGGACGGATTCCTCGAGGGCTCCAACATCGCCCCGCTGGTCGCGGTGATAGCGGTGGGCATCTGCGCCGGCTTCCTGCCCTTCAACTGGCACCCGGCCCGGATCTTCATGGGCGACGCCGGGGCGATGTTCCTCGGCCTGCTCCTCGCGGTGATGACGATCACGATCGGAGGTCGCGCCGACTACGACTACTCGGGCCAGACCTACTTCTTCTTCGCTCCGCTGTTCATCCCGCTGCTCATCCTCGGGGTGCCGATCGTCGACACCGTCTTCTCGTTCGTGAGGCGCGTGGCGCGGGGCCGGTCGTTCTCGGTGGCCGACAAGGATCACCTCCACCACCGCCTGATGCGGATGGGTCACGGCCCGCGCCGCACCGTCGTGCTGCTGTGGACGTGGACGGCCCTCCTGTCGGGCCTGGCCCTCGTGCCCATGTACACGAACCAGGGCAACGCCTGGGTGCCGTTCGGGATCGTGGCCCTGGCCCTGCTCCTCTTCGCCCTGCTGCACCCCGGGGCGCGGCACGCCGCCGACGATGTCGAGCCGGCCGTCGGCGCGGGCGTCGGGGCCGGCCCGGAGCCCGGCGTGGTCGACCTGTCGACCCGGCGCCGGCGCCGTTCCGGCTAGGACCGGCCCGCGCCTCCGCCTCCCGGGGAGATCGCCGGTCGCGCGGCCTCCGGTTTGCCCCCGCCACCGGGTGGCGCGTACATTGCGAAAGCATTCACAAGCGGCCCGCCGGCGTACGCCGCGCGCGGGCGGAACACCGGGGAACCGACTCGAGTGGACGGCCGCGACCGTCATAGCAGCAACCTCCGACGCTCCGACAGCCCGATCGACCAGGCCCTCGCCCTGGTCGTCACGCCGTTGTTGATGGGCCTGTTCGGTGCGTTCCTCGACCACCGCTTCGGCACCGGGCCTGCTCTCATGCTGGCCTTCGTCGTGTTCGGCGCGGTGGGGGCGTTCCTGTCCGCGTACTACCGCTACCGCGAGCGCATGGCGCTCGATGACCGGGGGAAGCCGTGGACGTACCGGTCGAGGTAGGCATGGCCGCCGGCCGGCCCGTGGTGCCACCGTCCGCCGCCGGGGCCGACGCGGTCGACCACGAGAGCCGCGTCGCCGCCGACCTGGTCCGCCGGGCCGTGATCGTCGCGCCCCTGGTGCTGGTGGCCGTCGGCCTGGGGCTCGGGGTCGACGCCACCCTCGGGGCCGCGGTCGGCCTGGCCGTGGTGGCCGCCAACTTCTGGCTGTCGGCCCGCCTGATCGCGTGGTCGGCGCAGATCTCGCCCGGAGTGGTGATGGGTGCGGTGCTCGGCGGCTACATCGTCCGCCTCGCGGCCATCCTCGCCGTCGCCCTGGTCGTCCGGGCCGTGCCCGGGATCGACCTCACCGTCTTCGTGGTCACCGTGGCGGTGGCCCACGTCGTGTTGTTGTGCTGGGAGCTGCCCGCCGTGGGTCTCACGTTGGGCGCACCCGGCCTCAAGCCCCGTCCCCTCCGGGAGAAGGAGCAAGGGTGGTAGTCGTAGCCGAACTCTTCCCGCGAGGGGTCAACGAGCTCTTCGACTGGCCGGCCATGTTCGGCAAGGACACGCTCCTCGCCTTCAACAAGACGGCCCTGATGGCCCTGATCTCGACGGCCATCTGCATCGCGATCTTCGGCCTCGGGAGCCGCAAGCGGGCGCTGGTGCCGGTGGGCATCCAGAACGTCGCCGAGACGGGCTACGAGGCGGTGGAGACCAACATCTCCGTGGAGGTGATGGGGGCCGAGGGCCGGAAGTGGACCCCGTTCCTCCTGACCCTGTTCTTCTTCATCTTCTTCATGAACATCTTCGAGGTGATCCCGCCCATCCAGTTCCCGGCCACCTCGCGCTTCGCGATCCCGGTCTTCCTGGCCCTCCAGACGTGGTTGATCTTCATCGTGGTCGGGTTCATCAAGCAGGGACCGTTCTACATCCTCAAGGCGATCACGCCGCCGGGCGTGCCCAAGCTCCTCTACATCCTCGTGATCCCGATCGAGCTGGTCTCGATCTTCCTCATCCGCCCCTTCTCGCTGGCCGTCCGGCTCTTCGCCAACATGGTGGCCGGCCACGTGCTCCTGACCGTCTTCGCGGTGATGTGCTGGGAGCTGAGCAAGATGGACAGCGGGACCTACCAGCTCGCCTTCATCCCACTGCCGTTCTTCGGACTGATGGCCATGGTCGGCTTCGAGATCCTCGTGGCGCTGCTCCAGGCCTACATCTTCACCATCCTCACCGCCGTGTACGTCGGCGAGGCCATCCACCCCGAGCACTGAGCCGGGTCGACCCCAACAAGGAGAACCGTCACCGTGCCCCTTCTAATGACCCTCGCCGCTCTGACCGGTGACTTCCTGAGCGCCGACCTCAAGTCCGGCCTCGCGGCGGTGGGTTACGGCCTCGCCGCCATCGGCCCGGGCGCGGGCATCGGCATCCTCGTGGGCCAGTCGGTCCAGGCCATGGCGCGCCAGCCCGAGATGGCCGGCCAGGTCCGCACCACGATGTTCCTGGGCATCGCGTTCGCCGAGGCCCTGGCGCTCATCGGTTTCGTCGTCATCTTCATCGCCTGATCGCCGACCGCGACGCCACTGACAAGGAGAGGACGCGCGATGCGCATCCGCAAGCTGCTCGCCCCACTGCTCGTCGCCGGCTTCCTCGTGGCGGCCGTCCCCGGTGTCGCCGGGGCGTCGGGCGGTGAGGAGCTCACCCACTGCGTCACCGAGCTGGCCGAGAAGATCGAGTCCGGCAAGGTGCACGGTGACTCGGCCGTCAACTCGGCGCTCGACGACTGCCGCAAGTCGCCGAACTTCCTGCTGCCCCCGCTGCCGGAGATCATCTGGACGGCCATCGCGTTCGCGATCGTCGCCGGGGCGCTCATGAAGTTCGCGCTGCCGGCCCTCAAGAAGGGCATGAAGGCCCGTGAGGACCGCATCCGCGACGACCTCACCGCGGCCGAGAACGCCCGGGTCGAGGCCGAGACGCTGCGGGCCGACTACGAGCTGCGGCTCGCGGAGGCGCGAGGCGAGGCGGGGCGCATCGTCGAGGAGGCCCGCCAGTCGGCCGACGACGTGCGCCGCGATCTCGTGGCCCGCGCCGAGGCCGACGCCGCCGAGCTGCGGTCGCGTGCCGCCGACGACGTGCGCCTCGCCACTGAGAGGGCCATGGCCGACCTCCACACCCGGGTGGCGGAGCTGTCGGTCGAGCTGGCGGAGAAGGTCGTGGAGCGCAACCTCGACCGCGACACCCAGATCGCCCTGATCGAGAACTACATCAACGAGGTCGGCAGCCGATGACCGAGAGGGTCGACGCCTACGCCGCCGCGCTCTTCGAGGTGGCGCTCGCCGAGGGTCGCCTCGCCCACGTCGAGGACGACCTGTTCCGCTTCGCCCGCACCCTGGAGGGAAGCGACGACCTGCGCAGCGCCCTGACCGATCCCGGCCTGCCGGTGGAGCGGCGCGTCGCCGTCGTCGAGGAGCTGATGGGCGGCAAGGCGCTGGCCACCTCGGCGGCGCTGGTGGGTATGGTCGTGGCCGCCGGCCGCGCCGCCGACCTGCCCGCGATCGTCGACGCCTTCGTGGCCCGGGCGGCCGCCGAGCGCAGCCGCGAGGTGGCCGAGGTCCGCAGCGCGCTGCCCCTCGACGAGGGCCAGACCGAGCGGCTGGCCGCCGCGCTGGGCCGGGCCACCGGCAAGTCGGTCGAGGTCAAGGTCGTGGTCGACCCGAGCGTCCTCGGCGGCCTCGTGGCCCGCATCGGCGACACCGTCATCGACGGCACGGTCCGCCATCGCCTGAACCAGTTGAAGGAGCAGCTCTAGCCATGGCCGAGCTCACGATCAGCGCGGACGAGATCGCCGCCGCGCTGCGCACCCACGTCGGCACCTTCGAGCCGCGCCTGGCCAAGGAGCAGGTGGGCCGGGTCCTCGAGGTCGGCGACGGCGTCGCCCGGGTGGCGGGCCTCCCCGACACCGCCGTCAACGAGCTGCTCGAGTTCGAGGGCGGCACGCTCGGCCTGGCGCTCAACCTCGACGAGGACTCCATCGGCGCCGTCGTCCTCGGGCACGCCGAGGGCGTGGAGGAGGGCCACGCCGTGAAGGCCACCGGCCGGATCCTCTCGGTTCCGGTCGGCGACGGCCTGATCGGCCGGGTGGTGAACGCCCTGGGCCAGCCGATCGACGGCAAGGGCCCGGTCGCGTCGACCACCACGCGGCGCATGGAGGTCCAGGCGCCCGGCATCGTCGGCCGCAAGCCGGTCCACGAGCCGCTCCAGACCGGCATCAAGGCCATCGACGCCATGACCCCCATCGGGCGGGGTCAGCGGGAGCTGATCATCGGCGACCGCAAGACGGGCAAGAGCACCGTCGCCGTCGACACGATCCTGAACCAGAAGGGTTCGGGCGTGAAGTGCATCTACGTGGCCATCGGCCAGAAGGGCTCCTCGGTGGCGCAGACGGTCGCCACCCTCGAGGAGCACGGGGCCATGGAGTACACGGTGGTGGTCAACGCCCCCGCCGCCGACGAGGCCGTGTTCAAGTACCTCGCCCCCTACGGCGGCTGCGCCATGGGCCAGCACTGGATGGAGAACGGCGAGCACGCGCTCATCGTCTACGACGACCTCTCCAAGCAGGCCGAGGCCTACCGACAGCTCTCGCTGCTGCTGCGCCGCCCGCCCGGCCGCGAGGCGTACCCCGGCGACGTCTTCTACCTCCACAGCCGCCTGCTGGAGCGGGCGGCCAAGCTCAGCGACGCCCTGGGTGCCGGTTCGCTGACCGCCCTGCCCGTGATCGAGACCAAGGCCGGCGACGTCTCGGCCTACATCCCCACCAACGTCATCTCGATCACCGACGGCCAGATCTACCTCCAGGAGGACCTCTTCAAGTCGGGTGTCCGCCCGGCCGTCGACGTCGGCATCTCGGTGTCGCGCGTCGGTGGCGCCGCCCAGATCAAGGCTATGAAGAAGGTGGCCGGGACCCTCAAGCTCGACCTGGCGCAGTTCCGCGACCTCGAGGCGTTCGCCACCTTCGGCTCCGAGCTCGACGCGGTGTCGAAGCAGCAGCTCGAGCGCGGCCATCGCCTCGTGGAGCTGCTCAAGCAGTCGCTCAACTCGCCGATGCCGGTCGAGGAGCAGGTGGTGTCGGTCTACTGCGGCACGCAGGGTGTCCTCGACGACCTGCCCGTCGAGCAGGTCAAGCCCTTCGAGACCGCGCTCCTGACCGCCTTCCGGACCCGCCACGCCGACCTGCTGGGCCACATCCGCGACACCGGCGACCTCCCCGACGAGGAGAAGCTCCGCCGGGCCATCGACGACGTCAAGCTCGCCTTCCTCGACGAGCACGGCCCGAAGGCCGGCGGCGCGGCCGCGGGGGCCCGCGACCCCGACGCCCCACCCACCTTCGACCCCGACGCCGAAGCCCTCGGCGAGGCCCGGTCCGACAAGACCCTGGTGACCGAGTGATCCAGAACGTGCCCGCCCTGCCGAACCCGTCGGGCGGCGTGAGCTGCACGCGGCGAGCGGAGCGACGGAGGAGCGCAGTGAGCTCGCCGGCGAGCGAGCGCCCGCGGGCCGGGTATCCCGGCCCGCAGCGAGGGAGCGCGACAGGGGTGCTGAACGCGTTGTCCGGGGTTACCCGGTGCGGCGAGCGGAGCGACGGAGGAGCGCAGTGAGCTCGCCAGCGAGCGAGCGCCCGCGGGCCGGGTATCCCGGCCCGCAGCGAGGGAGCGCATAGACATGGCCGGTGGTCAGGAGCGCATCCTCAAGCGGCGGATCGCGAGCGTCAACGCGACCAAGAAGATCACCCGTGCGATGGAGCTGATCGCGGGTAGCCGGATCGTCAAGGCGCAGGCCCGGGTGCACGCGGCGGTTCCGTACAGCGAGCAGATCACCGAGGTGGTCCGCGACCTGGCCGCGGCCGGCGGCACGGTCGAGAGCCCGCTCCTGCAACCCCGTGCCGAGATCAAGCGGGTGGCGCACGTGGTGCTCACCGCCGACCGGGGCCTGTGCGGCGGCTACAACTCGGCGGTGATCCGCGCCGCCGAGGGCTCGATGAAGGAGAACGCCGAGCAGGGTCGCGACTACGCGCTGGTGGTGGTGGGCCGCAAGGCCGAGGGCTACTTCCGCTACCGCAACTTCCGCATCCACTCCACGTTCACCGGCTTCTCCGACCAGCCGAGCTACGACGACGCCCGCCGGGTCGCCCGCGCCGTGGAGGCGCCGTTCCTGGCCGGCGAGTTCGACCTGGTGGAGCTGATCTACACCCGCTTCGTCTCGGCCGGCACCCAGGAGGTCGTGGTCCGTCCGTTGATGCCCCTCGACCGGGAGCTGGTCCTGGGCGGCGACGGGCTTCCCGACCGGGTCGACGGCGGCGGCCCGTCGGCCACCTACGAGTTCGAACCGTCGCCGGAGTCGATCCTCACCCAGCTCCTGCCCCGCTACGCCGAGGCCCGCCTCTACGCCGCGCTGCTCAACGCGGCGGCGTCGGAGCACGCGGCCCGCCAGCGGGCCATGAAGGCCGCCACCGACAACGCCGAGGACCTCATCGTCCGGCTCACCCGGGTGATGAACCGGGCCCGCCAGGACGCCATCACCACCGAGATCATGGAGATCGTCGGGGGGGCCGAGGCGTTGCGCCAGGGCCACGACCGCGGCGACGCCGACGTCTTCACCCTCGACGAATCCCGCTACGGCCACCACGCCCACCGTCCCGACCAGCCCGCCGCTCCCGGCCGGCGCTGATCGATCCAGGAGACCTCATGACCGTTACCGCCGAACCCACCACCGCCCACAAGGACGGGCGGGTCGTCGCCATCGCCGGCCCCGTCGTCGATGTGGAGTTCCCGCCCGACGACCTCCCGGAGATCAACACCGCCCTCGAGCTCGACATCGAGCTGGAGGGCGAGACGATCACGGTCACGGCCGAGGTGGCGCAGCAGATCGGCGACAGCCGGGTGCGGGTCATCTGCATGAAGCCCACCGACGGCCTCAAGCGGGGGACCGTGGTGCGCAACACCGGTTCGGGCATCACCATGCCCGTAGGCGACGGCGTGCTGGGCCACGTGTTCAACGTGCTGGGTGAGCCGCTCGACGTCTCCGCCGACGAACTGACCGGCATCGAGGATCGCTGGGAGATCCACCGCGACGCCCCCGGCTTCGACCAGCTCGAGCCCAAGGCCCAGATGTTCGAGACCGGCATCAAGGTCATCGACCTCCTCGAGCCCTACGTGCAGGGCGGCAAGATCGGCCTGTTCGGCGGGGCCGGTGTGGGCAAGACCGTCCTCATCCAGGAGATGATCAACCGGGTGGCCACCCAGCACGGTGGGGTTTCGGTGTTCGCCGGGGTGGGGGAGCGCACCCGTGAGGGCACCGACCTCTGGCTCGAGATGCAGGAGTCGGGCGTAATCGAGAAGGCGGCGCTGGTCTACGGCCAGATGGACGAGCCGCCGGGCGTGCGCCTCCGGGTGGCGCTCTCGGCGCTGACCGTCGCCGAGTACTTCCGCGACGTGAAGAACCAGGACGTGCTCCTCTTCGTCGACAACATCTTCCGGTTCGTGCAGGCCGGCTCGGAGGTGTCGACCCTGCTGGGCCGGATGCCCTCCGCGGTGGGCTACCAGCCCACCCTCGCCGACGAGATGGGCGAGCTCCAGGAGCGGATCACCTCCACCAAGGGCCACTCGATCACGTCGCTCCAGGCCGTGTACGTGCCCGCCGACGACTACACCGACCCGGCGCCGTTCACCACGTTCACGCACCTCGACGCCACCACCGAGCTGTCACGCCAGATCGCGGCCCTGGGCATCTACCCGGCCGTCGACCCGCTGGCCTCGACCTCCAACATCCTCGCCCCCGAGGTGGTGGGCCAGCGCCACTACGACGTCGCTCGGCGGGTGCAGGAGGTCCTCCAGCGCTACAAGGAGCTCCAGGACATCATCGCCATCCTCGGCCTCGACGAGCTGTCCGAGGAGGACAAGGTCATCGTGGCCCGGGCCCGCAAGATCCAGCGGTTCCTGTCCCAGCCGTTCTTCGTGGGCGAGGTGTTCACCGGCCTGCCCGGCATCTTCGTGCCGGTGGAGGAGACGGTCGAGAGCTTCGAGGCCCTCGTCGACGGCGAGCTCGACGAGGTGCCCGAGCAGGCGTTCTTCAACGTCGGCGGCGTCGAGAGCGTGCTGGCCAAGCAGAAGCAGATCGAGGAGGGCTGAGCCCGGTGGCCACGGTCCACGTCGAGATCGTCTCGCCCGAGCAGGTCCTGTACTCGGGTGAGGCCGAGATCGTGGTGTGCCGAACCCCCGAGGGTGAGGTCGCGTTCCTGCCCGGCCACGTCCCGTTCCTCGGCATGCTCGGCGTCGCCCAGGTCTGGGCCCGTGAGCCCGACGGCACCGACGTGTACGCGGCGGTCCACCGCGGCTTCGTGGAGGTGAGCAACGACCGCGTGTCGATCCTCTCCGACGTGGCCGAGCTCCCCGACCAGATCGACCTTGTCCGCGCCGAGACGGCCCGCGACGCCGCCGAGGAGGCGCTGCGCGACACGCCCGACGACCCGGAGTTGAAGGCCGCCCTCGCCCGGGCCGAGCTCCGCATCCAGGTCGCCCGCGGCCCCGCCCGCACCTAGGACCGCCCGGCCCGGCGGGTCCGGCGTCGTACCATGGCGCGCCGGACCGATCCTGGAGAAGAGATGGCTTTGCCGGGGCGCCGCCGACGCGCCACGTCCGGACCGACGGACGCCGAAACGAGCACCGCCCGGCCGCCGGCGGTGGCCCCGAAGGCGTCGGGATCGATCTTCTCCGGGGCGATGCTGCTCGGCATCGGGCGTTACGCGAACGGCGCGGTCGGGTTCGTGGGGACGGTCGTCATCGTCCGCCAACTCACCCAGTCCGACTACGGCAAGTTCGCCTTCGTACTGAGCGTCATGGCGATCGTCGGGTTCGTCGCCGACCTGAAGCTGAGCCGGGAGGTCCTCGTCTCCCTCTTCGGCGACGAGGAAGACGTCATCGCGTCCTACGTGGGCCTGCGCCTCGCGGTGGGACTGGTCTCGTACGGGCTGCTCGTGGTGGTAGTGGTCGCCGGGCCGTACCCCGAGGTGGTCGTCACGGCGTCGCTGGTGGGCGGTGTGACGCTGATCCTGCTCTCGGTCGCCAACGCCGTGCGCCTCCTCTTCGAGGCCCGGCTGTGGATGCGGTCACTCGCCGCCGCGCAGTTCTTCGGGGTGGTGGCCCAACTCGTGGTCATCCTCGGCTTGGCCGCCGCGGGGGCGGCGACGGTCGTCACCCTGATGTGGGCGATCGTCGCGAACGCCGCCGTGACCCTGCTGTCCCTGGTCCTGGTGGCTCGCGGCCACACGGTCCTGCGCCCGCGTGTGCAGGGTGCCCGATGGAAGGTCTGGTTGCGAGAGGCCGCACCGCTGTCGGTGGGAGTGGTCCTCGACACCGTCTACTACAAGGTCGACATGGTGATGCTGTCCCTCATCGGGACGTTCGCCGCCACGGGCATCTACAGCGTCGGCTACAAGTTCGCCGACCTCCTCGGATCCGCGGTCCCCTGGGCGGTGATGACCCCCACCCTCACCGTCCTGGTACGGGCCTGGCCCGGCGACCGGGACTTGTTCCACCGGACCTTCCGGCATTCGTTCGTCCTGGTGACCGTGGCCGGGATCATGGCATCGGTCGGGTTCGCCCTCATCGCCTCACCGGTGATCCGCATCGTCTACGAGGAGCGCTTCGCCCCGGCGACGACGCCGGCGATCCTGCTCGTCATCGGTACGGCGCTCCACTTCTACACCGCGCTCTTCATCACGACGTTGATCGCCGTGAAGCGCAACGTCCTCTACCCGCTCGCCGCCTTCTTCGGCCTGATCGTCAACATCGCCCTCAACCTGGTGCTCATACCGCGCTACTCGTACAACGGGGCCGCCACCGCGACGGTCATCACCGAAGCAGCGGTCCTGATCCTCCTCGTCCCGGTCGTCGTCCGCATCGAGTCGGTGCGCCCGCTGCCGGTGGGGCCCATGGCCAAGACCGCGGCAGCCGGCGCGGCGATGTGGGTGGCGGGGACGCTGCTCGGCCTCGTGTCACCGTGGCCGGTGGCCGGCCTCGTCGCCGGGCTTGTCTTCCTCGGCATCCTCCATTTCTCGCGGGTGAACGGAGAGGGGGGTCTGCGGGCGCTCGTCGACCGCGGCGCCGTGTCCGGCGTGACGGGTCCGGACGCGATCCCCGTGGTCACCGAACCCGTTGCGGTGCCACCGACCTGAGGTGGCGAGCGAGCCACCGGAGGGGATCCGGCGGCGTCGAGATCGGGCCCCGGCGATGCCGATCCGTGGGTGCCGGAGCGGACGCGGACCCGGGGGTGGCGGCCGGCGGAGGGCGGCTGAGCGTTGTGCTCAGTCGAACTTGATCGAGGAGTAGCGGGCCAGCTTCCGCCAGCTGTGCTGGGCGGCGATCGTGCGGACGGTGCCCGACTTGGAGCGCATCACCAGGGTCTCGGTGGTC
>JADLDD010000044.1 GCA_020846855.1 Acidimicrobiia bacterium
CGGAGGTCGCTCTCGTCGGCGTCGGCCCGGCCGCTCGTGCAGCCGGCGCCGGTCGACGGCTTGCACTCGGGCCGGCCCGCCAGGCGCGACGTGTCACGCAGCCCGGCCGCGCGGAGGGCCGCGATCGTCGGGGACCCGGGGCGGGCGTTCAGGTCCCCGGCGAGGATCCCCACCGAGCGCGGGCCGGTCCGCTCCCGCAGCAGGGCGGCGGCCTGGCGACCCTGGCAGGTGTTGAGGGTGTCGGAGGCTCGGCACGGTGGGGGGCAGGTGTCGGGCCCGCACGGCCCGTCGTCCGACGACGACGCCAGGTGCGTCGACACCAGGTCCACCACCCCGACGGGTCCGGCGACCCTGACCCAGGTCGCGGTGCGCAGGGGACCGGCGAGGCGGTGCCGCTCGTGGGCGAGCACCCGGAGCGTGGTGGCGATCACCTCCCGGTCGAGCCCGGCCTCGCCGTCCCACACGATCCGGTAGCGGCCCCGGCACACCCGGGCGAGCAGCGGGCGCCACCCGGCCACCACCGTGGCGTCGGCCTCCTGGAGCGTGACGAGCTCGGGGCACCCCGCGCGGGAGAGCTGCCGCGTGAAGATCTCCAGGCGCTCGGTCAGGTGGCACCGCTGCGAGTCGGCGGGGCAGGCGACGCCGTGGAGGATGTTCTGGCTGACGACCCGCACCGTGGCGTCGACCGGGCCGCCGGCGGCGCCGCCGGGTTCGCCTCCCGACGAGCAGGCCGGGGCGGCCATCACCAGCACCACCGCCAACGAGACGAGCGCGGCGGGCACGACGCGTGGACGGCGGGACGTGGGGGGGTCGGTGGAGGAAGCCGCCGGGGCCGGGCGGCGACGGTGGGTCCTCATGGTGGCCTCCGTGCTCCGCCCCGGCGACGGAGCCGACGGTGTACCGGGCTCAGAACTGCTCGAAGTAGCGCCGGCGCTCCCAGTCGGTCACCGACCGGTTGAAGGCCAGCCACTCCTGCCGGGCGGTGTTGACGAGGTGGTGGTGGACGTCGGGACCGAACGCCTTGGCGGCCACCTCGCTGCGCTCGAGCTCGCCGATCGCCTCACCGAGCGTGGCCGGCACGCGGGGGAGCGAGTCGTCGGCGTAGGCGTTGCCCCGGAACGGCTCGGGAGGCTCGAGGGCGTGCTCGATGCCGTGCAGGCCGCCGGCGATGATCGCCGCGAAGGCCAGGTAGGGGTTGGCGTCGGCGCCGGGGATGCGCGACTCCAGGCGGAAGCCGTCGTGGCGGCCCACGAGCCGGTAGCCGCAGGTGCGGTTGTCGACCCCCCAGGCCAGCGCGGTGGGGGCCCAGCTCTCGGCCTGGTAGCGCTTGTAGGAGTTGACGGTGGGGGCGAACATCCAGGCCAGCTCCCGGCCGCTCGCCGTTATCCCGCCGAGCCAACCCCGGAACGTGGGGGAGAGGTGGTCCGGGTCGTCGTCGCTCCACATGAGCGATCGACCCGTCGACGCGTCGCGGACGCTCGAGTGGATGTGGCACGACGAACCGACGTCGTCGGCGGTGTACTTGGCCATGAACGTGACCGAGCGCCCGGCCAGCGCGGCGATCTCCTTCACCCCGTTCTTGTAGACCGCGTGGCGGTCGGCCATGGTGAGCGCGCCGGTGTAGCGGAGGTTGATCTCGTGCTGGCCCCGCCCGGCCTCGCCCTTGGAGAACTCGACCGGGATCCCGGCGGCGTCCATGCCGTTGCGGATCGCGCGTATCACGTACTCGTCGCGGGTGGTCTGCAGGACGTGGTAGTCCTCGATCACGTCGGAGTGCGGGTGGACGTCGCGGAACCCCGTGGCCGCGGCGTCGTCGTAGGAGTCGCGGAACAGGAAGAACTCGAGCTCGGAGCCGATCATCACCTCGAGTCCGGCCGCCGCGGCGCGCTCCACCTGCCGGCGCAGGACCTGGCGGGGGGACACCTCGATCGGCTCCGCGGTGTCGACGTCGACGACGTCGCAGAGCACCAGCGCCGTGCGCTCCAGCCACGGCACGGTCCGCAGGGTGGAGAGGTCGGGGACGGCCCGGACGTCGCCGTAGCCCTGGTCCCAGTCGGCGAACCGGTAGCCCGGGAGCGGGGTCATGTCGACGTCGAGGGCCAGCAGGTAGTTGCAGCACTCGACGCCCTCGGCGGCGACGTGGTCGCAGAAGTAGCCGCCCATCACCCGCTTGCCGACCAGTCGCCCCTGCATGTCGGGGAAGCACACCACGACCGTGTCGACGTCGCCGCGCTCGACGAGGTCGTGCAGTTCCCCGAGGTCCAGGAGGCCGCGAAGGGTGCTCATCGGGCGTCCATCGTTCCACACCGGCACCGCCCGGCTCGACCGCCCGCCGCCGCGAGCGGACGGGGGTCGTCCCTACTCGGGCGTCACGTAGGCGGCGGTGATCCCGCCGTCGACCACCAGCGCGGCGCCGGTCATGAACGACGACTCGTCGGACGCGAGGAAGAGCGCGGCACGGGCCAGTTCCTCGGGCCGGCCGAGCCGCCCCATCGGGATGTGGACCAGCCGCCGGGCCTTGCGGGCCGGGTCGGCCATCAGCTCGGCCAGGAGCGGTGTGTCGATGGGCCCGGGGCACAGCGCGTTGGCGCGGACGCCCGACCGGGCGTGCTCGACCGCGACCTCCCGGGTCAGGGCCAGCACGCCGCCCTTGCTCGACGTGTACGCGATCTGCGCGGTGGCGGCACCCATGAACGCCACGAAGCTGGCGACGTTGACGATCGAACCGCCCCCGGACGCCACGAGGGCGGGGATCGCGTACTTGCATCCGAGCCACACGCCCTTGAGGTTCACGTCGATGACCCGGTCCCAGGTGGCTTCCGGGGTGTCGGTGGCGCCGGCGTCGTCGGCGGGGAAGATCCCCGCGTTGTTGTAGAGGACGTGGAGGCCGCCGAAGCGTTCGGTGGTGGCGCGCACCATCGCCTCGGCCTGGGTGGCGTCGGAGACGTCGGCGACGACCAGGTCGGCCTCCCCGCCGGCCGCCTCCACGGCCCCGACCGTGGCTCGGGCGCCGGCCTCGGAGACGTCGGCCACCATCACGCGGGCGCCCTCCGAGGCGAAGAGCGTCGACGCCTCGCGCCCCATCCCGTTGCCGCCGCCCGTGATCAGGGCGACCTTCCCCTCGAGCCTCCCGGGTCGTTCCACGCCGCTCGTCCCTTCTCCCCAGTGCCCGTCCCCCGCCCCGCCCCGCCCCGCGTTCAGGTGCCTGCCGCCCTCGCCGGCCCGCCCGGCGGCCGGACCGCCAAGGTACGCACCCGCGGCCCGGCCCCCCGCACCGTGCGGCGTCCCGCCCCCGTGCGGCGGGTCCGGCACCGAGCGGCGACGTCGGTCCCCCGTGACGCGCCGCGACGCTCTCGGCGGTGGCGCCGCGGGGTAGCTAGGATCTGACGACCCGTCAGGTTTGGAGCTGCCCCATGGATTTCGAGTTCTCCGACGAGCAGAAGGCCTTCGCCGAGGAGGTCAAGCGGTTCTGCGACGAGCACGACGACCCCGACGTGTTCGACGTCACCCGGGAGAACATGGCCCAGATCGTGGACACGCCCAAGCGGCGGGCGTTCATGAAGTCGCTGGGCCATCAGGGCTGGCTCGGCATCACGTGGCCCAAGGAGTACGGCGGCTCCGAGGGCGAGGGCGTGTACGAGTACATCCTCAACGAGGAACTGGCCGGCCGGGGCGGCCCGCAGATCGGCAAGGGCGTGGGGATCATCGGCAAGACGCTCATCGCCCACGGCTCCGAGGAGCTCAAGCGCGAGTTCCTGCCCATGATCCTCGAGAACGACGTCGAGTTCGCGGTGGGCTACAGCGAGCCCAACGCCGGCTCCGACGCGGCGGCGATGCGCCTCAAGGCCGTGCGCCACACCGACGACGACGGTGTGGAGGGGTGGCTGCTGAACGGCCAGAAGACGTGGACCACCTCGGCGCACTTCGCCGAGTGGTACTGGCTCGGGACCCGCACCGACCCCGACAACAAGCACATGGGCATCACCTTGATGCTCGTCCCGCTCGACCAGCCCGGCATCACGATCAACGGCATCTGGACCATGGGCGACGAGCGCACCAACGAGGTCTGGCTCGACGACGTGTTCGTGCCCGACCGCTACGTGGTCGGCGAGGTCAACCACGGGTTCCGCTACATCAGCCAGGCGCTCGACCTCGAGCGCTTCACGATGTTCACGTTCAGCCCGATCCGCCAGCGCCTCGACGTCCTCACCGACTACGTGCGCGAGACCACCCGCGACGGCGCCCCGCTGCGCGACGACCCGGTGGTGCGGGCGCGCATGGCCCGGCTGCACACCGAGGCCGAGGTGGCCCGGGTGATGGGGCTCAAGTTCGTGGCCGAGGCGGTCAAGGTGGAGCGGGCGGCCCGGGCGGGCAAGGAGTTCCAGCCGCCGACCGTGGTGGCGTCGGAGTACAAGCTCTTCGCCACCGAGCTGTCGCAGCGCCTGGCCAGCGCCGCCATGGACATCGGCGGCCCGGGCAGCCAGCTGCGGGTCAAGACCGACGACGCCCCGATGAAGGGCCGCTCGGAGTCGACGTACCGCTACACCGTCATCGACACCATCGGCGGCGGGGCGTCGGAGATCCAGAAGAACATCATCGCCCGCCGCGGCCTCGGCCTCCCCAAGAACTTCTGATGGCCGTGGGAGCGCTCGACGGCGTGCGGGTCCTCGACCTGGCGACGGTCGGGCCGGGCGCACGCGCGTCGAGGATCCTCGCCGACTACGGCGCCGACGTGGTGAAGGTGGGTGCGGTGCCCCGGGCCGGGGCCGTGCAGATCGTCCCGCCCCACTACGCCTATTCGGGTGACCGGGGGATGCGGAGGGCCCGCTTCGACCTCAAGGCCGACCCCGGGCGGGAGGCGTTCCTGCGCCTCTCCGAACGCGCCGACGTGGTCATCGAGAGCTTCCGCCCCGGGGTCGCCGGCAAGCTCGGGATCGGCTACGAGGCCGTCGACGCGCGCAACCCGCGGGTCGTCTACTGCTCCACCAGTGGTTACGGCCAGACGGGCCCACGCGCCGCGTGGGCGGGCCACGACGTCAACTACCTCGGGGCCGGCGGGTTCCTCCACTGCTCCGGGCGCCGGGCCGACGGTCGCCCGGCGCTCCCCGGGGCCACCGTGGCCGACATCGCGGCCGGGGGGATGCAGGCCGCCATGGCCGTGATGGCGGCGTTGCTGCGACGGGAGCACACGGGCCGCGGCGAGCACCTCGACGTCTCCATAGCCGACGGCGTGCTGGCCATGATGTCGCTCTACGCCGACGAGTACCTCGCCACCGGCGTCGAGCCCGGGCCCGGCCACTACATACTCACCGGCCGCTACGCCTGCTACGACGTCTACGCCTGCGCCGACGGGCGCTTCGTGGCGGTGGGCGCGATCGAGCCCCGCTTCTGGCGCAACCTGTGCGAGCGCCTCGGCCTGGAGCGCTACGCCGACCGCCAGACCGACGACGCCGCCCAGGACGAGATCCGGGCCGCGCTCGCCGAAGCCTTCGCCCGGCGCACCCGCGACGAATGGGTGGCCGAGCTCGGGCCGGCCGACACCTGCGTCGGCCCGGTCAACACGGTGGCCGAGGCCGTCGCCGACCCGCAGTACACGGCCCGGGGCGCGGTAGCCGGCGCGCGCCACGCCACCGAGGGCGAGTTCCGGCAGCTGGCGCCGATATGGGCGGGCACGACCCCACCCGACGGCCCGTACGACGTGCGCGACGCCTCGGCGACCGACACGGCCTCCCTGCTGATCGAGGCGGGGTGCGCGGCGGCGGAGGTCGGGGCCCTGGATGAGGAAGGGGTGATCGCGTGAGCGTCGCCGGGGGTCCCGGTTCGGGGTCGGGTCGCGATTCCGCCGGGGAGGTGCTCCCCGCGGGGGTGGAGGCGATGATCGGCCGGCCGATGTACGAGCAGACGGCCGACTTCGTCGTGGAGCGTGCGTACTCGTACAACACGTGTGCGGCCACCGGGAACGGCAACCCGATCTTCTGGGACGACGCCGTGGCCGACGCGGTGTGCGGGGGGCCGGTCGTGCCGCCGACCACGTTGTCGTTGTGGATGCGGCCGCACTACTGGCAGCCGGGCGCAGCGGGGGAGCAGGTCGCGCTCCAGGTCCACTTCGACCTCAAGGAGATCTTCGGCCTCCCGGAGGCGGTGATGACCGACAACACGTTGGAGTTCCACGAGCCGGTCCGGCCCGGCGATCGCATCAGCCATCGTCAGGTGCTCCGGTCGGTCAGCCCGGTCAAGACGACCAAGGTCGGAGCCGGCCGCTTCTGGGTCATCGACGTCGAGTACCACAACCAGGACGGCGTCCTGGTGGGTGTGGAGCGCTACACCGGCTTCGGCTACCGGCGGGTCGAGGCGGTCGGCGGGGAGGCCCGGTGAGCGCGGCGGCGGTCCCCGTGCCGTCGAGGTTGCTGGGTGACGTGTCGGTCGGCGACGAGCTGCCGGAGCTGGCCGTCGACGTGACCGCCACCACGGTGGTGCTCGGCGCGCTGGCCAGCCGCGACTGGCGCCCTCAGCATCATGATCATCACTTCGCGACCGAGCGCAACGGCTTGGCCGACATCTTCCTGAACACCCCCAACCAGGCGGCGTGGTTCGAGCGCTTCATCACCGACTGGACGGGTCCGTTCGGCCGGCCGGGCCGGATGACGTTCCGTATGCGCACGTCGGTGTTCCCCGGCGACCGGATGGTCTTCGGCGCGACCGTCACCGGCGTCGCCACCGACGCGACCGGCTGCGGGTGGGTCGACCTCGACGTCGCCCTGCGGGTGGGCGATCGGGTCGCGACCACCTGCACGGCACGCGTCGCGCTGCCGGTCGACCCGTCCGACAACCCGTGGCGTCGCCACGGCGACCGCTGGGACCCGGGGGGAGCCGCCGCGGCGTCCTGACCGCCCACGACTCGCCCACGACTCGACTACGACTCGACCGCTGTTCGCAGCGCCGCTCCGACCGGCGCATCAGGAGGACCGATGCTGGATCTCGACTTCACCGACGAGCAGGAGATGCTCCGCCAGATGGTGCGGGGCGTCTGCGCGCAGCACTCGCCCGTGGAGGTGGTGCGCGCCCTCGAGGACGACCCCGTCGGCTACCCGCCGGCGCTGTGGGACCAGCTCGCCGAGCTCGGCCTGCTCGGCCTGGCGGTGCCCGAGGAGCACGGCGGGTCGGGCATGTCGACGCTCGACGGCGTGGTGGTCTACGAGGAGCTCGGGCGGGCCGTCGCGCCGACCCCGCACCTGGTGAGCTCGGTGCTCTCGGCCCGGGCGCTCCAGGCCGGGGGCAGCGACGCGCAGCAGGCCGAGTGGCTGCCGCGCGTCGCGTCCGGTGAGGCGATCGTCACCCCGGCCTGGCTCGAGCCCGACAACGGCTTCGGTCCGCTCGGTGTGCAGGTCCGGGCCGAGCCCACGGACGACGGCACGCTGCGCGTCTCGGGCGTCAAGCAGCACGTGTACTTCGCCACCTCGGCGCAGCGGCTGCTCCTCCTCGCCCGCACCGGCGACGCCCCCGACGCCGTCGATCTGTTCCTCGTCGACCCGCACGCCCCCGGGGTCACCCTCGACCAGCGGATGTCGATCTCCTCCGACAGCCAGTACCGCCTCGACCTCGACGGGGTGCAGCTCACCGCCGCCGACCGGCTCGGTGCCGCCGGCACCGGCTGGGCCGCCTGGCAGGACGCCCTCGTCGACGGCATGATCCTCGCCGCCGCCGCCGCCAACGGAGGCTGCGAGCACGCCCTGGACATCACCGTCCAGTACGCCAAGGACCGCGAGCAGTTCGGCAAGCCGCTCGGGGCGTTCCAGGCCATCTCGCACTACCTCGCCGACGCCCGCACCGTCCTCGACGGCTCCAAGGTCCTCACCTACGAGGCCGCGTGGGCCCGCGACCGCGGCGACGCCACCGCCCCGAAGCTCGCCGCCATGGCCAAGCTCTTCGCCGGCGACGCCTTCCGCGACACGACCGCCATGGCCCAGCAGGTCTTCGGCGGCGTCGGCTTCACCGTCGAGTACGAGATCCAGCTCTACTTCCGGAGGGCCAAGCAGCTCCAGCTCAGCTGGAACGACTCCCGCCGCTGCGAGGACCTCATCGCCGAGGCCGTCCTCGACGTCGCCTGAACCCGACCCGGGACCCGAACCCGACCCGGGACCCGGGGCGCGGTCACCCGCCCCAGGATCGCGGTCGCGCCGGGGCCGGCCACCGCCTACTCCGACGACAAGAAGACGTTCTTGACCTCGGTGTAGTGCGCCATCGCGTGCATCCCGAGCTCACGCCCGAGGCCGCTTCGCTTGTAGCCGCCGAAGGGCGTCTGCACCCGCACGCTGCGGTGGCTGTTGACGGAGATGGTCCCCGTGCGCAACGCCCGGCTGACCCGCAGCGCCCGGCCCAGGTCCGACGTCCAGACCGATCCCGACAGCCCGTACTCGGAGTCGTTGGCGATGCGGACCGCGTCGGCCTCGTCGTCGAAGGGGATCACGCAGGCCACCGGCCCGAAGATCTCCTCGCGGGCCACGCGCATGCCGTTGTCGACGCCGTCGAGGACGGCGGGGGTCAGGTACGCGCCGTCACCGGGCGGGACCTCCCCGCCGGCCACCAGGCGGGCACCCTCCTCGCGGCCGATCTCCAGGTAGTCGATCGACACCTGGCGCTGGCGGTCCGAGATCATCGGTCCCATCTCGGTGGCGTCGTCGAGCGGGTCGCCGACGCGCACCGCCGCCGTGCGGGCCGCGAACGCGTCCACGAAGTCGCGGTAGGCGGAGCGCTCGACGAGGATGCGGCTGCGGGCGCAGCAGTCCTGGCCCGCGTTGCCGAACACGGCCATGGGCGTCTCGGCCGCGCAGCGCTCCAGGTCGGCGTCGGCGAAGACGACCGCCGCCGACTTGCCCCCCAACTCCAGCGAGACGCGGGTGATGTCGTCGGCCGACGCCTTGAGGATCGACGCCCCGGTCGCCGTCTCCCCGGTGAACGAGATCTTCGCGACGCGCGGATCGGAGGCGAGGGCGTCGCCTATCACGGCGCCGGGGCCGGGCAGCACCGACACGCAGCCGGGGGGCACCCCGGCCTCGAGCAGCACCTCGCCGAGCATCAACGCGGTGACCGGCGTGTAGGAGGCCGGCTTGACGACCACGGGGTTGCCGCAGGCCAGCGCGGGCGCGGTCTTCCACGAGGTGATCAGCAGGGGGAAGTTCCAGGGCACGATGAGCGCGCACACACCGATCGGCTCGCGCAGCACGACGTCGAGGCCGGGGTCGGCGACCGGCACCACCTCGCCGAAGAACTTGTCGGCGGCACCCGCGTAGTACTCGAACGTGGAGGCGGCCGCCTCCACCTCCCAGCGGGCGTCGGTGATCGGGTGGCCGGCGTGGCGGGCCTCGGCCCGGGCGAAGTCCTCGGCGCGCTCCCGGAGGAGCGCCGCCACCCGGGCCAGGGTGCGCCCCCGCTCCGGCGCCGGGGTCCGGGGCCACTCGCCGCCTTCGAACGCGGCGGTCGCGGCCGACAGCGCGTCGTCGACGTCGGCGGGGCCGGCTCGCGAGACCTCGCCGAGCGGCTTGCCGGTGGCGGGTTCGTCGACGGTGCTGGTTCGGCCGTCGCGGGCCGGGCGGTGCTCGCCGCCCACGAGCAGCAGGCGTTCGTCCACGGGCTCCCTCCTCGGCGGTCGACCGCGATCCACGGTACCGGGGCCGGAGGCGGGTCTTGCGTTCGTGACCACCGTCACCGGAGCGGCGCCGGTGCCCGCCGCCGGGCTCCCTGCTGTGGCAGCGTGGTGGCCCATGCCCTTCGCCCGTCGCGGGTGGCGCCGGATCGGCGCCGCGGCCGCGCTCCTCCTCGCCCTGTCCGTCGGCGTCGCGTGCGATCCGGGTTCCGGCGGGTCCCGAGGGGCGGGGCTGGGCTCCGACACCGGCCGCCCGGCGGCCGACGCGCCTCCGAGCCCGTCGACGGGTGGGGCCGCTCCGGCCCCGTCACTGCGCTGGAGTCGCTGCGAGGGGGGTGAGTGTGCCCGCCTGGCCGTTCCGCTCGATCACCGCGACCCGACCGGCGCCTCGCTCCGGCTGGCGTTGTTCAGGGTCGCCGCCCGGCACCCCGGCGACCGGATCGGCGCCCTGCTGCTCAACCCCGGCGGCCCCGGCGGGTCGGGGATCGACTTCCTGCGCCAGGCGGTCCACGAGTTGCCGGGCGAGCTCCGCGACCGCTTCGACCTCGTCGCCTGGGATCCCCGCGGCGCGGGCCGGAGCGATCCCGTCGACTGCGGCCCGGGTCTCGACGCCTACTTCGCCGTCGACACCTCCCCCGAGACCGAGGCCGAGTGGGACGCGGCCGAGGGCGCGGCCCGGTCGTTCGCCGACGCCTGCCGCGACGGCAGCGGCACCACGCTCCTCTCGCACGTCGACACCCTCTCGACGGTCCGCGACATGGACTTGATCCGGGCCGCGCTCGGCGAGCCCAAGCTCACCTACCTCGGCTACTCGTACGGCACGCTGCTCGGGGCGTTCTACGCCCAGGAGTTCCCGCAGCGGGTCCGGGCCCTAGTCCTCGACGGCGCCGTCGACCCCTCGGTCCCCCCCGAGCGGACGGCCGTGCAGCAGGCCCAGGGCTTCGAGCAGAACCTCAGGGCGTTCCTGGCGGCCTGCGGGCGCGACGTGCGCTGCGCCTTCGCCCGCGGCGGCGACCCGTTGGCGGCCTACGACCGCATCATGCGGGCCGTGGACCGGGAGCCGCTCAAGGTCGCGACCTCCGAGGGCGTGCGCCTGCTGGGCCCGTCGGAGGCCGACATGGGGGTGGCCGCCGCCCTCTACAGCCGTGACTCGTGGCCCTACCTCGCCCAGGCTCTCGACGCCGCTGCCCGCGGTGACGGCAGCGTGCTCCTCGACTTCTTCGACCAGTACGTGGAACGCCGCCCCGACGGCACCTACGGCACCCAGTGGACGTCGTTCATCTCGATCAGCTGCGTCGACGGGCCGGCCGTGCCCGGCGGTGCCGCCGGGTTCCGGCGCATCGCGGAGGCGGCCGCCGCGGCGGCCCCGCACTTCGGGCGGGCCAACGTGGTGCTGGGCCTGCCGTGCGCGTTCTGGTCGGTGCCCCCCGTGCTGACCACCGGCCCGGTCGACGCCCCCGATGCACCCACCGTCGTGGTGATCGGCACCAGCCGTGACCCGGCCACGCCCTTGGTGTGGTCGGAGGGGCTGGCCCGCCAGCTCGGCGCCCGGCTCGTCGTCCACGACGGCGAGGGTCACACCGCGTTCCCGCAGGGCGACCGGTGCCTCGATCCGGCCGTGATCTCCTACCTCGTGTCCACCGAGCTCCCGCGCGCGGGCCTGCGCTGCGGATAGGGGCGGGAGTGGGCCGTGGAGGACCCGGGGGGCCGGGTCGGGATCCGGACCCCGAGGGCCTTCCCGCCGGGCCCGGCCCCGTAGAGCGCGGCGGCGGGTGGGACGCGCTCGTCGACGACCTGGCGCGGCGGCGGGACGCGGCCCGGGCCATGGGCGGGCCCGAGCGGCTCGCCCGCCAGCGGGCCGGGGGTCGCCTCGACGCCCGGGCCCGGGTCGAGGCGCTGCTCGACCCGGGGACGTTCGTGGAGCTCGGTGCCCTGGTGGGGTCGGTCACCCGCGGCGTCACGCCGCCGGCGCCCGCCGACGCGCTCGTGGGCGGGCACGGCCTCCTCGGCGGCCGGCCCGTGGTGGTCGCGTCGGAGGACTTCACGGTCATGGGGGGCTCCATCGGCCTCGGCACCCACTCGAAGCGCTACCGCCTCGTGCAGCTCGCGCTTCAGGAGCGGGCGCCGCTGGTGATGCTCCTCGACGGCGCGGGCGACCGACCCCAGAACGCGTTCGAACGGCGGGGGCGAGAGCCCAACGACCTCCAGGCCCTGGTCGCGGCGTCGGGCCGGGTGCCGTTGGTGGCGGCGGTCATGGGGCCCTCCGCGGGCCACAGCGCCCTCTCCGCACCGCTGATGGACTTCGTGGTGATGGTCGAGGGCGCGTGCCTCTTCGCCGCCGGCCCGCCGTTGGTGGAGGCCGCCACCGGGGAGCGGGTCGGCAAGGACGAGCTGGGCGGTACGGCCGTGCACACGATGGTGAGCGGCGTGGCCCACGACGCCGTCCCCGACGACCGGGCGGCTCTCGCGCGGGTGCGGCGCTACCTGTCGTACTTCCCGAGCCACGCCTGGGAGCACCCGCCGGCCGGGCCCGACGACGTCGGGGTCGAGGTGACGGGGCGCCGTGACGTCGAGGCGCTGGTCGACATCGTCCCGGCCGATCCCCGCCGGGGCTACGACGTCCGCGAGGTGATCGAGCTCCTTGCCGACGCCGGGAGCGTGACCGAGGTCCAGGCGGCGTACGGGCAGGGGATGGTGACGGTCCTGGCGCGCCTGGGCGGGGAGCCCGTCGCGGTGGTGGCCAACCAGCCCGCGGTGCGGGCCGGTGCGGTCGACGCCGAGGCCGCCGGCAAGGCGGCCCACTTCCTCGAGGTCGCCGGCTCCTTCCACCTGCCGGTCGTGTTCCTGGCCGACAATCCCGGGGTCCTCGCCGGCTCGGCCGCCGAGCGCCAGGGGGTGCTGCGGGCCGCGGCGCGGCTGTTCGCGGCCCAGGCCCGCATCCGGGGCCCCAAGCTCCACGTGACCCTCCGCAAGGCCTACGGCTTCGGGAGCTCGCTCATGGCGATGAACCCGTTCGACGGCCAGACGGTCACGCTCGCCCTCCCCGGCGCCCGGCTGGGCGCCATGCCGGCGGAGAGCGGCGCCGACGCGGCCCGCCTCGATGCGGGGGAGGCCGACCTGCTCCGCCACGCCGAGCTCGGTGGCGCCTACGGGTCCGCCAACACGCTGGCCTACGACGACGTGGTACAGCCCCGGGAGCTGCGGAACGCCCTCCTCGACGCCCTGCGCCTCGCGTCGGGCCGGAGATCCTTGCCCGTGGAGCCCGTGGCGTGGGGTGGGATCAGGCCGTAGCCGGGGTCACGGCGCGGCGAGGGCCGAGAACAGCGGCCCGGAGGCCGTGTCGCAGCCGAGCTCCTCGAGGGCGTGGGCCTGGGCCGGCGTGGTCACCCCCGCCGCGTGGGTCCGGATCTCAAGGGAGTGGGCCATGCTCACCAGGCCCCGGGCCACGGCGGTGTGCTCGGTCCGGCGGCCGAGGCCGTCGACGATCGACGGCGGCACGCTCACGATCCGGACCGAGCCTCGACGCAGGACCCCCAGGGCGGCGGGATCGCCGGGTAGGTCGTCGACGGACAGGTGCACGCCCAGGCGGCCCAGCGCCCCGAGCGCGGCGCCGCGGCGAACGGCGTCGGGGCCGCTCCGGGACCCGGCGGGTGCCGGGTCGCCCCGGCGCGGCCGGCCCGTGGCGCGGCCGAGACCGGCCAGGTCCGTGCCGGCCACGCCCAGTCCCAACCGGCGGGCCGGGAGGTCGCCCGAGGCCAGGGCCCGGCGCACCGTGGGGACGAGTTCGGGGCCCAGCCGGCCCGGACCGAGCTCGACCCAGACCCGGACCGCGTTCCGTGCGGGGCCGTCGGTCCGGGCCGCGAACTGCCGGCACGCGTTGGTGAGGGCCCAGTCGACGATGGCGCCGTCGAGACCGGCCCGGGTGGCCGCGCTCCGGAACCCCGCGGCCGGAACCGGCCCCCGGTCCGGGTGCCGCCACCACACGAAGGCATCGCTGCCGACCACCCGCCGGCGGCGGAGGTGCACCCGGGGGAGCCAGCGCAGCTCGAGCCCGCCGTGCTCGACCGCCCCCCGGAGGGCGTCGGCCGTCGCGTCGAGGGCCGACAGCTCGGCGCGCAGGGCGTCGTCGTGGACGACGATCCGGTCGGGGCCGCGGCTCTTGGCGGAGTACATGGCCCGGTCGGCGTCGCGCACCAGGTCGTCGACGGACTGGTCGGCGCTGCGGGCCAGCGCGATCCCGATGCTGGCCGAGATCCTGACCGTCCGGCCGTGGACCCGGAACGGCGCGCGCAGCTCCCGGCGGATCCTCCGGGCCAGGGCCGGAGCGTCGGCGCCGTCGACGTCTTCGCAGCAGACGACGAACTCGTCGCCGCCCATCCGGGCCACGGTGTCGAGGGGTCGGACGGCCCGCCGCAGCCGCGCGAACGCCTCCACCAGGAGCGCGTCGCCGGCGGCGTGGCCCAGGGTGTCGTTGACGTCCTTGAACCCGTCGAGGTCGCAGAACAGGACCGCCACCCGGGGCGGGCCGGAGCGCGGGCCGCGGAGCATCGCCTGGCCGAGCCGGTCCTCGAACAGGGTGCGGCTGGCGGCGCCGGTGAGGGGGTCGTGCAGGACCTTCTCGCTGAGGGCGGCCTCGCGGCGGCGCCAGAGGGTGACGTCGTAGAGGTGGAGGATCGTGCCGCGCGGCTCGGCCCCGGCGCCGAGCGCCGTGGTGGTGGCCTCGACCCACCGCCACGCTCCGGCCCCGTCGCGGACCCGCAGCACGGCCGGGGGGCGGTCGATCGAGGCGGCGGTGGGGGCGGGGGCCGGGTCGGACCGGGCGGGTGGCACGGGGCCGGGCGGCGGCTCCGGCGCCGAGGGGCGTGATCCCGCCCCGGGTCCGGTCGCATCGGCCCGGCCGTGGACTCTCCGGGGACGGAAGCGCCCGGCCCCGAGGATCCCGCGGCGCGCGAGGTCGTCGCGGTCGTCGGGGTGGAGGAACTCGGCCACGTCGCGCCCCATCAGGACCGAGGCGTCGTGACCGAGGACCCGTTCGAGGGCCTCGTTGACGAAGAGGATCCGCCCGGCGGCGTCGAGAGCCAGTGCCGCGGTCGGCCCGCACCGCGCGACGACGTCGGCCAACCGCTCCGGGGACGGTGACGACTCCAGTTCTCCCACTGCCCGACCTCCCTGCCTCGCGGCCCCGTGCCGGACCATCGGGGGCCCACCCGAACGTGGAGTCTCGCACGGCGACACCCGGCACGCCACCCGCCCGGACGGCGCGCGGTCAGCCGCGCAGGGCGACCGTGGAGGCGATGGCGACGAACTGGGCCAGGGCGGCCACGAGGGTGAAGACGTGCCACACCTCGTGGTACCCGAAGACCCGGGGCGACGGGTTGGGCCAGTGGGTGGCCAGGACGATCGCGCCGAGCGTGTAGAGCACGCCACCGACCACCACGAGGGAGAAGCCCGGGAGGCCGAGGAGGGTCCAGAACCTCGGGAGCGCCACTACGGCCAGCCAGCCGAGGGCGATGTAGACGACCACCCCGTACCAGGCGGGCCGGCGGATCGGGAGCCACTCGAAGGCGATCCCGGCCGCGGCGGCGACCCACACGGTGACGAGCAGGCTCGGCCCGAGCCAGCCGCCCACCGCCGCCGAGAGCGGGGTGTAGGTCCCGGCGATGGCCAGGAAGATCCCCGAGTGGTCGAGCTTCTGCCAGATCCGCTTGGCGCGCGGGGTCCACGGACCGCGGTGGTAGAGCGCGCTGATCGTGAGCATCCCGGTGAGGCCCACCGCGTACACGGCCAGCGCGACCCGCATCTGGGCCTTGGGCGCGACCACCACCAGCGCGAGGCCGATCACGCCGAAGACGACCGCGCCCCACTGGTGGAACACGCCGCGCAGGCGCGGCACGACCTCGGCGGGGGAGGGCAGGGCGAAGCCGGGAGGGTGAGGGGCCTCGGGGCCGCGGCCGGGATCGCGGCCGGCCTCGGAGGCCGGGCTCGCGCTGCGCGCCATGCCCCGAAGTTACCAATCGGTACGACGCCGCGCTCAGCCGGCGCCGCCGCCGACGCGCGTCGCGCCACCCCAGGTCCCACCGCCGGCGCGACGGAGTCGCGAGGCAGTGAGGTGTCGCGGGTCGTGACCACCGGTCGGGAGGGGCGATCGGCCGGTCGCGGCTTGCCCGCCTCCCCGGGATCCGGCGAGGCTGGCGGGCCATGGCGACCCTGATCCTCCTCCGGCACGGCGAGAGCACCTGGAACCTGGCCAACCTCTTCACGGGGTGGATCGACGTCGACCTCTCGCCACGGGGCGAGGAGGAAGCGGTCGCGGCCGGGAAGCTCCTCGGCGACGCGGGACTCCTCCCCGACGTGCTGCACACGTCGCTCCAGCGACGGGCGATCCGGACGGCCCAGATCACCCTCGACGTCGTCGACCGGCTGTGGCTCCCCACCCGGCGGTCGTGGCGCCTCAACGAGCGCCACTACGGGGCGCTCCAGGGCAAGGACAAGAAGCAGACCGCCGAGGAGTTCGGTGCCGACCAGGTGAAGGTCTGGCGGCGGTCCTACGCGGAGCCGCCCCCGCCGCTCGACCCCGACGACCCGACCCATCCGCGCTTCGATCCCCGCTACGCCGGCCTCCCCGTCGACGTGCTCCCGTCGTCGGAGTGCCTGGCCGACGTCGTGGCGCGGATGACCCCCTACTGGTACGACTCCGTGGTCCCCGATCTCGTGGCCGGCCGCACCACCCTCGTCGCCGCGCACGGAAACTCGTTGCGGGCCCTCGTCAAGCACCTCGACGGCATCTCCGACCACGACATCCCCGAGCTCAACATCCCTACGGGCCAGCCGCTCGTCTACGAGCTCGACGACCGGATGGCCGTCGTCTCCCGGCGCTACCTCGATCCGGAGGCCGCGGCCGCGGCCGCGGAGGCCGTCGCCCGGCAGGCCGGCTGACGCCGCCGACCTGATCGCTCGTGGCCCGGTCGCTCAGCCCAGCTCGGCCCGCAGCTCCGCCTCGCGGTGTCGCATCGCGGCACGGCCGTCGGCCACGGCCCGGCGGACGTCGCGCCGGGCCTGGGAGACGCTCTCGCCGACGCGCCCGGCCACCTCGGACGGCACGTAGCGCCGCACGGACCGCCGAACCCGTCCGAGCGCCCACCACGAGGTGGTGACGCCGGCGCCGTAGCCGACGACGAGCCAGAAGGCACGCTTGATCACGATCGCCCGCCCGCCGCCCGGCCGGCACCGCGGCGACCGCGGTGCTCCTCGCGCCCGCGGCGCCCGTTGCCGTTCCGGTTCGCCTCGGGCTCCCCGGCGGTCGAGGGATCGTCGACTCCGCGCAGCCGGCGGGCGGCGCGGCGGGTGCCGGCCCCGAAGGCGAGGGCCTTGATGACCGGGTTCGAGACGCTCTCGTAGGCGAGGCGCGACGCCGCGTCGGCGGTCCGCCCGATCGAGTCGGCGGTGGTGATCAGGTCGTCGAGCCGGCCCACGTCGCGCTCCGCCCGCCGCACCGCCCTCCGCATGTCGTCCAGCGCGGGGACGGCCCGGTCGTGGAGGTGCTCCACCGCTCGGCGTGCGTCGGCGAGGGCGCGTCGCAACGACACCAGGGAAGCCAGCACGGCGACCGAGAGCACGACCAGGGTCCCGGCCGCCGCCACGGTCACCACCTCGGCGGCGCTCACCGGGGCGTCCCGGTCTGCACCCCGGCGCGGGAATCGGCGTGGGTTCCGGTGTTCACGATCGACGCTCCATCGGCGGTTCCGTCGGCGGATGCTCCGCCGGTCGCTCCCGGCTCCCGGTCCCCGGGGGGCCGGAGGGTTCGGTGCCGCCCGGGCTCACGTCCGGGTCCGTGTCCGGGCCGGCGCCGGGGCGCCCGGCGTCGGCGCCGTGGCCGCTCGGCCGGTAGTAGACCCGGCCGGCGACCTCGGGGGGTCGGTGCTCCTGGGGCGTCCAGCCCCGCGGATCGTCGTGAGGATACCGGTAACCCTCGCCGTGGCCCAGAGCGCGGGTGCCCGGATGGTGAGCGTCGCGGAGGTGGAGCGGCACGGCGCCTGCCGGGCGGTCGCGCACGTCGGCCCGGGCCGCGGCCAGCGCGGTCGTGACGCGGTTCGACTTGGGGGCCCGGGCCAGGTGGACGACGGCGTGGGCGAGGTTCAACTGCGCCTCCGGTAGCCCCACGTACTCGACGGCGTGGGCGGCCGCGGTCGCGAGCGGCAGGGCCGAGGGGTCGGCCAGGCCCACGTCCTCGGAGGCCAGGATCACTAGGCGCCGGGCGATGAAGCGCGGATCCTCGCCGGCCTCGAGCATCCGGGCCAGCCAGTAGAGGCCGGCGTCGGCGTCGGAGCCCCGGACCGACTTGATGAACGCGGACACCACGTCGTAGTGCTCGTCGTCGCCGTACCGGAGCGCCCGGGCCGCGACCGCCGCCTCCGCGTGCTCGAGGGTGATCTCGCGTGCCCCCGCCTCCGCCGCCAGCGCGGCGGCGACCTCCAGGCTGGTGAGGGCGTGGCGGGCGTCGCCTTCGGCGCGGTCGGCGATGAGGGCGGCCGCGTCCCCCGCGAGCGCCGGACCCTCGGGGCCCAGCCCGCGATCGTCGTGGAGGGCGCGGTCGAGCAGGCGCCGCAGGACGCCGGCGTCGATCGGCTCGAGCCGGAAGAGGCTGGATCGGCTCAGCAGGGGGGCGTTGAGCGAGAAGTACGGGTTCTCGGTCGTGGCGCCGATGAGGGTGAGAAGGCCGTCCTCGACGTGAGGGAGGAGGACGTCCTGTTGCGTGCGGTTGAACCGGTGCACCTCGTCGAGGAAGAGGATGGTCCCGCGGCCGCGCTCGCCGAGGTGCCGGCGGGCCCGCTCCACCACCTCGCGGACGTCCTTGACCCCCGAGCTGACCGCGCTCAACGGCTCGAAGACCCGGCTCGTGGCCCCCGCGACCAACCGGGCGATGGTGGTCTTGCCCGTACCCGGCGGTCCCCACAGCACCACCGAGGAGAGACGGTCGGCTTCGATCAGCGCCCGCAGCGGCCGGCCGGCGCCCAGGAGGTGCTCCTGGCCGACGACGTCGTCGAGGCGCCGGGGTCGCAGCCGGTCGGCCAGCGGGGCCCGGCTGCGCAGCCGTTCCTCGACCGCCGCGCCGAACAGGTCCGAGGCCATCGCGCCACCATATTGCCCCCGATTGCCCCCGGCCCGGCCGGGCCCGGGGCGGGTCGGGTCGCGATCGGGGCCGGGTAGCCTGGCGGGGTGGACGGCATGACCGCCGGCGAGCTGCGCCGGGCCTTCGTCGACTTCTTCGTCGCGCGCGGCCACACCGAGGTGCCGTCGGCCGGCCTCATCCCCCACGACCCGTCGATCCTGTTCACGGTGGCCGGGATGGTCCCCTTCAAGCCGTACTTCCTCGGCGACGAGACCCCGCCGTTCCGCCGGGCCACGTCGGTGCAGAAGTGCATGCGGGCCGGCGGGAAGCACAACGACCTCGACGACATCGGGCGCACCAACCGGCACTTCAGCTTCTTCGAGATGCTCGGCAACTTCAGCTTCGGCGACTACTTCAAGGCCGAGGCGATCCCCTGGGCCTGGGAGCTGGTCACCGAGGTGCTGCGCCTTCCCCCCGACCGCCTCTGGGTGACGGTCCACGACACCGACGACGAAGCCGAGAAGATCTGGCGCGACGAGGTCGGCGTCCCCGCCGCGCGGGTCCAGCGGATGGGCGACGACAACTTCTGGCGCATGGCCGACACCGGCCCGTGCGGCCCGTCGTCGGAGATCTTCCTCGACCTGGGCCCCGAAGCGGGTCCGGACGGCGGCCCGGCCCACGGCGGCGAGGACCGCTACCTGGAGTTCTGGAACCTCGTGTTCATGCAGTACGACGCCCGGCCCGACGGCACGACCGTCCCGTTGCCGCGCCCGAGCGTCGACACCGGCGCGGGCCTGGAGCGCATCCTCTCGATCCTCCAGGGCCGTGACTCGGTGTGGGAGATCGACGTCTTCGCGCCGCTGATCGCGGCGGCGTCGGAGGTTACGGGCGTCGCCTACCGCCACGGCGAGGGCGGGGAGTCCGACGTGTCGTTGCGCATCGTCGCCGAGCACGGCCGGGCCATGACGTTCCTCGTCTCCGACGGCGTGGTCCCGTCCAACGAGGAGCGCGGCTACGTGCTGCGGCGGATCATCCGCCGGGCCGTCCGGCACGCCTACCGGCTCGGCGTGACGGGGTCGGCGACGCCGGCGCTGGTCGAGGCGACGGTCGAGGTCATGGGCGATGCCTACCCCGAGCTTCGCCGCGACCGCGATCAGGTCCTTGCCGTCGTCACCCGTGAGGAGGAGCGCTTCCGCGGCACGCTCGATCGAGGCGTGGCCATGCTCGACGGCGTGACCGCATCGGGCGACGTCAGTGGCGACGACGCGTTCTTCCTTCACGACACCCTCGGCTTCCCGATCGACCTGACCCGGGAGATCGCGGCCGAGCGCGGCCGGGTCGTCGACCTCGACGGCTTCGGGGTCCTGATGGAGGATCAGCGGCGCCGGGCCCGCGAGGCGGGGCGGGCCGGGAGCGCCGGGCGCGATGCCGCGGTCGACGTGTACCGCGACATCCTCGACGCCGGCGGCGCGACGGAGTTCACGGGGCGGGCCGAACCCGAGACGACGGGCGCCAAGGTTCTGGGGCTGGTCGTGGCCGGCGAGCGGGTCGGGCAGGTCGGCGAGGGCGCGGCGGTCGACGTCGTGCTCGACCGCACGCCGTTCTACGCCGAGGCCGGCGGCCAGGTCGGCGACACGGGCACCCTCGAGTCCGGCGACGGCCGCACGGTCGTGCAGGTCCTCGACACGGTCTACGGGCTGCCCGGCACGGTGGTCGTGCACCGGGGCGAGGTGGTGCGCGGCGAGCTGGCCGAGAGCGACTCGGTGACGGCCCGCATCGACGCCGAACGCCGCGATCGGATCCGGCGCAACCACACCGCCACCCACCTGCTCCACTGGGCGCTACGCGAGGTGCTCGGCCCGCACGTGAAGCAGGCGGGCTCCCTGGTGGCCCCCGACCGGCTGCGCTTCGACTTCAGCCACCACCAGGCCCTCACGCGCGACGAGCTCGACGCCGTGGAGGCGCTCGCGAACGCCGAGGTGATCACCGACGCGCCCGTCCGCCACTACGAGACCAGCAAGGACCACGCGGCGAGCCTCGGCGCCATCGCGTTCTTCGGCGACAAGTACGGCGACGTCGTGAGGGTCCTCGAGGCCGGCCCCCACTCGATCGAGCTCTGCGGCGGGACGCACGTCCACGCGCTGGGCTTCATCGGTCCGGTGAAGATCGTGAGCGAGGGCTCGATCGGTTCCAACCTGCGGCGGATCGAGGCCGTGACCGGCCCCGCGGCCCTCGAGCGGATCCACGACGAGGAGCTCCGCCTGCGGGAGCTCGCCGACCTCCTCAAGACCACTCCCGACGAAGTGGGGGCCCAGGTCGAGCGCCTGCTAGGCCGGGTCCGGTCGCTCACCGACGAGCTCGACGCCGCGCGCTCCAGCCAGGCCGGGGCCGAGGCGGCCGAGCTCGCCGCCCGCGCCGAGGGAGGTGTGGTCGTGGCCCGGCGTGACGGCCTCGACCCCGGCGAGCTGCGGCGGCTGGCCGCCGCCGTCCGCGACCGCGTCGGCTCGGGCGTGGTCGTCCTGGCCGGCGCCGGCCCCGGCGGCACGAAGGCGGGCCTGTCGGTGGCCGTCTCGGCCGACCACGTGTCGAGGGGCGTCTCCGCCGCGGAGATCGCGCGCGCCCCGGCGTCGCTCCTCGGGGGCGGGACGGCCAAGAACGCGGAGCTGGTCGTCGGCGGCGGGCCGCGCGTCGAGAACGTCGACGAGGCGCTCCGCGTGGCGCGCGCCGCCGCGGCGGAGGTCGTAGCCTCGGCGCCGTGACCGTCACCTCCCTCACCGCGGGATGACGCGCGTGCTCGGCGTCGACCTGGGGGAGCGCCGGATCGGCCTGGCGGTCTCGGATTCGGGTGGCGTCCTCGCATCCCCGCATTCCGTGCTCGGCCGCTCCGGTGATCCCGCCGGCGACCACCGGAACATCCTCGAGGTCGCCGCGGATCTCGGGGCCGGTCGGATCGTGGTGGGGCTGCCGCGCTCGCTCTCCGGGCGCCTGGGCCCCGCGGCGCGGGGGGTGCTCGACGAGGTCGACGCCCTGCGGCGGGCGGCCGGTCCCTCGGGCCCGGAGGTAGAGGTCCACGACGAGCGGTTCACCACCGTCATCGCACACGAGGCCCGCCGGGCTCCCGCCGGTCCGGCGCCCTCGGGCGGTCGGGGCCGATCCGGGAAGGTCCGCCGTCCCGGCCGCCGGACGGGGCCGCCGGCTCCGGTCGACGACGCCGCCGCCGCCGTGATGCTCCAGTCCTACCTCGACGCGCGGCGGGGCGCGGGCGGGCCCGCCGCCGGCGACGAGGTCGGGGGGTGAACGGCGCGGAGCGCTCCGAGCCCGGCTCGACCGCCGTGACCGGCGACGGACCGGCGCGCGACCCGGTCGGCCCCACCGGCGCGGACCCCGCGGACGGCCCCCCCGGCGCACCTCCAGGCGACCCCGGGGGCGATCCGGCCCGCGGTCATCCGGGCGATCCCGACGGCGGTGGCGTCCCGGCCGGCGGCGAGTCGACCGACCCCCGGGGGATCCCGGCCGCCGCCGTCCGGTCCCGCCGGGGCGCGCTGCGGGCCCGCCGTCGCCGACGCCGGTTCTACCTGCTCGCGGCGATGGCCGCGCTCTGCCTGCCGGCCCTCCTCGCGGTCGGGTGGTTCGCGTGGCAGTTCGACCCGCCTACGGCCCCCGGGCCCGACGCCGTGGTCGAGATCCCGCCGGGCGCGAACCTCTCGGGCATCGGCGACCGCCTCGACCGGGCCGGGGTGGTCGGGTCGGCCTTCGCCTTCACGACCTGGGCCCGGGTCACCGGGCACGCCGCGATCCGCTCCGGCTCGTACCGGATCCCCCGCAACGCCGGGATCCGGGAGGCGCTCCGCGTCCTCGACCGGGGACCGGTCGACCGGGGCCAGGCCGTGGTGAGCGCCGGCATCACCCTGGCCGAGGTCGCGGCCCAGGTCGATCAGGCCCGGGGGCTCAGCGGCGCCCGCTTCCTGGAGCTCGCCCGCTCGGGCACCGTGCGCTCGCGCTACCAGCCCGACGGCGTCGACTCCCTGGAGGGCCTGCTCGCCCCCGGCGAGTACCGGCTCGATCTCGACGACGACGAGGCGAGCCTGCTGCGCCGGATGGTGGAGCGCTTCGACGCCCGGGCCGACGCGGCGGGCCTGGACGGCGCGTCCCGGCTCGGCGTGACGCCGTACCAGGCCGTGATCGTGGCGTCGCTGGTGCAGGCCGAGGCTGGGGTGGAGTCCGACCGCCCCCTGATCGCCGCCGTCGTCTACAACCGCCTGCGCACGGGTACTCCTCTACAGATCGACGCCACGGTCGTGTACGCGCGGGGCCGTCGCGACGGCCCGATCACCCAGGCCGACCTCGACCTCGACTCCCCGTACAACACCTACCGGGTGGCCGGGCTGCCCCCCACGCCCATCGCGACGGTGGGGGCCGCCTCCCTCGCCGCGGCGCTCGACCCGGCCGACGCGCCGTACCGCTACTACGTGCTGATCGACCGCGACGGCCGCCACGCCTTCGCCACCACCTACGAGGAGCACGAGCGCAACGTCGCCGAGGCCCGCCGCCGGGGCGTGCTGCCGTGATCGACCCCGGCGGCGCCGTGGGGGGCACCACCCGGGTGGCGGCCGTGATCGGCGACCCGGTGGCCCACTCGCTGTCCCCGGCCATCCACAACGCGGCCTACCGGGCGCTGGGCCTCGACTGGATCTACGTCGCCTTCACCGTCGACCGCCGCCACGCCGCGGCCGCCGTGCGGGCCGTCCGCCACCTCGGCCTGGGCGGCCTCAACGTCACCATGCCCCACAAGGAGGCGGCGGCCGCCGCATGCGACGAGCTCACACCGGCGGCCGAGCGTCTGCGCTCGGTGAACACCGTCGTGCCGCTCCCCGACGGTCGCCTGCGCGGCGACTCCACCGACGGCGCCGGCTTCCTCGCCTCGCTCGACGCCCCCGGGGTCGAGGTCGCCGGCCGGGCCGTGCTGGTCCTGGGCGCGGGCGGCGCGTCGCGCGCCGTGGTCCGCGCCCTCGGCGAGCGGGGGGCCCGCGTGACGGTGGCGGCTCGCCGGGCGGAGGCCGCCGCGGAGGCGGCGGCCCTCGCCCCGGGCGCTTCGGTCGCGCCCCTCGCGTCGCCCGGCGACGCGAGCGATCCGGCCACCCTCGAACGGGTCGCCGCCGCCGACGTGGTCGTCAACGCCACGCCCCTGGGGATGGACGGGCGGTCGTGCCCGGTCCCGGTCGACGGCCTCCACGCCGGCCAGGCGGTCGTCGACCTCGTCTACGAGCCGCGCGAGACGCCCCTGCTCGCGGCGGCCCGCAGGACGGGAGCCCTGCCCGTCGACGGCCTGGGGATGCTGGTGCACCAGGCGGCCCGGGCCTTCGAGCAGTTCACCGGGATGGAGGCCCCGCTCGACGCCATGTTCGCCGCGGCGGCGGGAGACGGCCGCCCCTGACGGGCGGAGGGTCCGGCCCCGGCGGGGCGGTCACCGCCTCGTACGGGGTGCTCGATCCGCGCGTGGAGGTTGGGGCCAGCGTCTAGCGTGCCGGGGCGATGCCGTGGTGGATGGTCGTCGCAGCCGGTCTGGTCGGCCTGCTCGTCGGTGGCTTCCTCACGAGCGTCGTGTGGCGGGTCCCGCGCCACGAGTCCGTGGTCGGCGACGGGTCCCGCTGCCCGTCGTGCGGGCGGCCCGTGCGGGGCACCGACGCCATTCCCGTGGTCTCCTGGCTCCGCCTCCGGGGCCGTTGCCGCGACTGCGGCGAACCCATCCCGCTGCGCTACCCGCTGGTCGAGGTGGCCTCGGGAGCGCTGTTCGTCGCGTTGGCGCTCCGCTTCGGCGATTCGTGGGAGCTGCCGGCGTTCTGGGTGTTCGGCGCCGGCCTCCTCGCCCTGTCGGCGATCGACCTCGAGCACTTCATCCTGCCCAACCGGATCGTCTACCCCCTCGCCGCGGTGTCGGTCGCGCTGCTGGCGCTGGCGGCGGTGGCCGACGGCGACGGCGCCGCGCTCCTCCGGGCCGTGCTCGCCGGCCTGGTCGGGTTCGGGGTCCTCCTCGTGATCCACCTGATCTCCCCGCGCGGGATGGGCTTCGGCGACGTCAAGCTGTCGTTCGTGCTGGGGTTGTTCCTCGGTTGGCTCGGGTGGGGGGAGCTGGTGCTCGGGCTGTTCCTCGGGTTCGTGTACGGAGCCGTCATCGGCATGCTGCTGATCGCCACGCGTGTTCGCAGTCGCAAGGACCACATCCCGTTCGGGCCGTTCCTCGCCGCGGGTGCCCTCACCGCGGTGCTCTGGGGCACCGCCATCCTCGACTGGTACGCCGGGAGGTAGCCCGGCCCGCACCGTGATCCGGCTCTCGCCGCGACGGCGAGACCGTCCGGGCCGCCGGTGCCGAACGTCATCGGAGCGGCGGGAGCCCACGGGTAGGGTGGCGGCGTGCTGCGATACCTGACGGCCGGCGAGTCGCACGGGCCGGCGCTCACCGTGGTGGTCGAGGGCCTCCCCGCCGGTCTGGAGGTGCGGGTCGAGGCGATCGCCGGCGAGCTGGCCCGGCGGCGCCTCGGCTACGGCCGGGGCCCCCGGATGCGCTTCGAGCGTGACGAGATCGAGCTCCTCGGCGGGGTCCGCCACGGTCGCACGCTGGGGTCCCCGGTGGCGATCGTCATCCGCAACACCGAGTGGCCCAAGTGGCAGGAGGAGATGTCCCCCGAGCCCGGGACCACCGAGCGGCCGTTGCGCCAGCCCCGCCCCGGCCACGCCGATCTGGTCGGCATGCAGAAGTACGGGTTCGACGACGCCCGCGACGTGCTCGAGCGGGCGTCGGCGCGCGAGACGGCGGCCCGCGTGGCGGCGGGCGCCCTGGCCAAGGCGTTGCTGCGCGAGCTGGGCGTCGAGGTGCTCAGCCACGTGGTCCGCATGGGCGGCGCGGCGGCGCCCGGCGGGGCCCGCCCGGCCCCGGCCGACCTCGAGCGGGTGGACGCCTCGCCGGTGCGGTGCTTCGATCCCGGCGCCGAGGAGGCCATGGTGGCCGAGGTGAAGGCCGCGGCCAAGGACGGCGACTCCCTCGGCGGGGTCGTGGAGGTCCTCGGCTACGGGGTCCCGCCGGGCCTCGGATCGCACGTCCACCACGACCGGCGCATCGACGGGCGGCTGGCCCAGGCCCTCATGAGCATCCAGGCCATCAAGGCCGTCGAGATCGGCGACGGCTTCGCCGTGGCCGGCCTCCGGGGCAGCGACGCCCACGACGAGATCCTCTGGGACCCCGACCGGGACGCCACCGGCGGGTACGTACGGGCCTCCGACCGCGCCGGGGGGATCGAGGGCGGGATGACCACCGGGAGCCTGCTCGTCTGCCGGGCCGCAATGAAGCCCCTGGCCACCCTGAACCGCCCCGTCCTGCGCACCGTCGACGTGGCCACCAAGGAGGCGACCGTCTCCTTCAAGGAGCGCACCGACGTGACCGCGGTGCCCGCGGCGGGCGTGGTGGCGGAGACGATGGTGGCCCTCGTCGTGGCGGGGGAGGCGATGCGCAAGTTCGGTGGCGACTCGATGGCCGAGCTCACCCGCAACCACCGGGCCTACATCCAGTCCCTCGCATGACCGCACGGGGAGTGGCGCCCGGGTCGCACCTCTTCCTGGTCGGGATGATGGGAGCGGGCAAGACGACCGTGGGGCGCCTCTGCGCCGCCGAGCTGGGCCGGCCCTTCGTCGACCTCGATGCCCGGGTCGAGGCGCGGGCCGGCCGCCCCGTCGCGGAGATCTTCGCCCACGACGGCGAGGCGGCGTTCCGCCGGCTGGAGGGCGAGGCACTCGCCGAGGTCGCGGCGTCACCCGTCGCGGCCGTGGTGGCGTGCGGCGGCGGCGTGGTGCTCGACCCGGCCCATCGGGCCCGGCTCCGCACCGCCGGGCTCGTCGTGTGGCTCGATGCCCCGGCCGGGGTCCTGGCCGAGCGCCTCGGGGCGGGGGAGGGACGCCCACTCCTGGAGTCGGCGCCCGGCGGGGTCGAACCGGCCCTGGCCAGGCTCGCGCGCGCGCGGGAGGCCGCCTACCGGGAGGCCGCGCACGCGGTCGTCGACGCCTCGCCGCCCGATCCGGCCGTGGTCGCCGCCGCGGTCGCCGCCGCCGTTCGCGAGGCCGAGCGGCCCGGTGCCACCGACGGTGGCGGCGGCCCCGGTGGTCCCGGCGGCCCCGGCGGGGCGGGAGGCGACGCCGAGCCGGCCCACCGCCGCCCGGCGACGCGGCCGTGACCGGCGTGCCGGCCGTGGTGGCCGTGAGGGTCGACGTCCCACCTGCTCCCTACGACGTGCTCGTGGGGTCCGGGATCCTCGGCGAGGTTGCGACCACGGTGGGCGACCGCCGGCGCGTCGCCGTCGTCAGCCAGGCCCGGGTCGCCGAGCTCTACGCCCCCCGGCTCCTCGAGGTCCTGCCGTCGGCCGACCTGTTCCTCATGGGCGACGGCGAGGATCACAAGACCATCGCCACCGTGGGCGACCTCGCCCGCCGGTTCGCGGCCGCCGGGCTGCTGCGCGACGACGCCGTCGTGGCCCTGGGCGGCGGGGTGGTCGGCGACACGGCCGGGTTCGCGGCGGCCGTCTACCACCGCGGGGTCGACGTCGTCCAGGTACCCACCACGCTGCTGGCCCAGGTCGACAGCGCCATCGGCGGCAAGACGGGCGTGAACCTGCCCGAGGGGAAGAACCTAGTCGGGGCCTTCCACCAGCCGATCGGCGTGGTCGCCGACGTGGCGACGCTCGCCGACCTGCCGGCACGCGAGTACCGCTCGGGGCTGGGGGAGGTCGCCAAGTACGCCCTCCTCGAGGGCGTGGGCGGCGAGCTCGACACCCTCCTACGAGAGGAGAGCACCGCCGTGCTGGGGCGCGAGCCGACCGTCCTGGCCGACCTCGTGAGACGCTGCGCCACCATCAAGGCCCGGGTGGTCGCCGGCGACCCGGAGGAGCGCACCGGGTCGCGGGCCACGCTCAACCTCGGCCACACCCTCGCCCACGCCCTGGAGACCGCGGGCCGGCACCGGCTCACGCACGGCGAAGCCGTCGCCGTCGGCCTCGTGTTCGCCGGGGCCCTCGCCGAGGCGACGGGCCGGATCGACGCCGCCACCGCGGACCGGTACCGATCGCTGCCCGCGGCGCTCGGCCTCCCCGTCCGCGTGCCGGCCGGTCCGGCCGGCGACGCCGCGGGCGGGGGCACGGACGGCGCCTCCGAGGGAGACGACGGCGTCGAGGTGGGCTCCGACGCGCTGCTCGCCCTCATGCGTCGCGACAAGAAGGCGGCAGGCGGCTTCACCTTCGTGCTGCCCGGGCCGGGCGGGGTGGAGCGGGTCGACGACCCGCCCGCGGGCGCGCTCGCCCGCGCCTTCGCGGCGGTCGGCGTGCGAGGCTAGGGGGATGGGCACGATCCTGCTGCTGTCCGGGCCGAACCTGAACCTCCTCGGCGACCGCCAGCCCGAGGTGTACGGGCACGCCACCCTCGACGCCTGCGTCGCCGCGGCGCGCGCCGCGGCCGAGGCCGCGGGCCACGACCTCGAGCACGTCCGGTCGAACCACGAGGGCGAGCTCGTCGACGCGCTCCACGCCGCGCGGGGTCGCTGCGTGGCGGTGGTCGTCAACCCGGGCGCGTTGACCCACTACTCGTACTCGCTCGCCGACGCCCTGGCCGCCTTCGACGGAGTCTCCGTGGAGCTCCACCTGAGCAACCCGTCGGCACGCGAGGAGTGGCGCCGGCTGTCGGTCGTCGCCCCCTACGTGACGGGCACCGTCGCCGGCTTCGGTTCCGAGGGCTACCGCCTGGCCGTGGAGGCCGCGGTCTCGTGCCTGGGGTGAGCGGCCCGTCCCCCGCCTCGGCTTCCCGGGAGGCGTTCCCCGCGGGCGCTCCGTGGCCTCCGATGGAGGTGGCGTCCCGCATCCACCGCCTGCGGGAGCGGGCCGTCGAGGCCGGCCTCGACGCCCTCCTCGTGACGCGGGTGGTCAACATCCGCTACCTGACCGGCTTCACGGGCTCGGCGGCGACCCTCCTGGTCCCGACGGCGCCCGGCGCGCGCCCCACCTTCGTCACCGACGGCCGCTACCGGGACCAGGGCGCCGAGGAGACCGCCGCCGCGGGGGCCGAGGTCGAGGTGGAGGTCGGCCTCACGCCGGGGGCGCAGCGCGACCTGCTCGTCGCCGCGGCCGGCGCCGCCGGAGCGGCCGGGGGCCGGATCGGCCTCGAGGAGGCCGGGGTCACCTGGGCCCAGCAGCGCCGCCTGACCACGGACTGGTTCCCCGAGGCGGAGCTGGTGCCCACGGGATCGCTGGTCGAGGATCTGCGCCGGGTCAAGGACGCCGGCGAGGTGGCCCGCATCCGGGCCGCGTGCGCGGTCGCCGACGCCGCCCTGGAGGCCGTGGGTCCGTCGATGGCGGCGGGACCGACCGAGCGGGAGTTCGCGCTCGCCCTCGAGTTCGCCATGCGCGAGCGCGGCGCCACCGCCGTGAGCTTCGAGCCGATCGTGGCCTCGGGGCCCAACGGTGCCCGGCCGCACGCCCGGCCGTCGGACCGGCGCATCGGGCGGCACGACCTCGTGGTCCTCGACTTCGGCTGCGTCGTCGACGGCTACTGCTCCGACATGACCCGCACCGTCGCCGTCGACGATCCGGGGCCCGAGGCCCGGCGCGTCTGGGAGACGGTCCGCCGCGCGCAGGCCGCGGGCCGCGCCGCGGTGGGCCCCGGCGTGGCCGCCGCCGACGTCGACGCCGCCTGCCGCGAAGTGATCGCGGAGGCCGGGTGGGGCGACGCGTTCCTGCACGGGACCGGTCACGGCGTGGGGCTCGAGGTCCACGAGGAGCCCCGGGTCACGAGGGGGGCGGATGGTACCCTGGTGGCCGGAAACGTCGTGACCGTCGAGCCGGGCGTCTACCTCCCCGGCGTGGGCGGAGTCCGCATCGAGGACACACTGGTGGTCACCGACGTGGGTTCGACCGTCCTCACCGAGTTCCCGAAGGGCCTCCACCTGTGAGCATCTCGACCAACGACCTCAAGAACGGCATGGCCCTCGACCTGCCCGAGGGCCTGATGACCGTCACCGAGTTCCAGCACGTCAAGCCGGGCAAGGGCGGCGCCTTCGTGCGCACCCGGCTGAAGAACTACCGCACCGGCGCGGTCCTGGAGAAGACGTTCCGAGCCGACGAGAAGGTCCCGCTCGCCGTCATCGACAAGCGCGAGATGCAGTACCTGTACCGCGACGGCGACCAGCTCGTGTTCATGGACACCGGCACCTACGAGCAGGTGCCGGTACCCGCCGCCGACCTGGGCGGCGCCGTCGGCTACCTCAAGGAATCCGACACCGTCGTGCTGCCCAGCTACCAGGGGCAGGTGGTCGGCGTCGACCTGCCCGCCGCGGTCCAGCTCGCCGTGACCGAGACGGAACCGGGTGTGCAGGGTGACCGGGTCAGCGGAGCCCGCAAGCCCGCCACGTTGGAGACGGGCGTGGTGGTGCAGGTGCCGCTGTTCGTGGAGATCGGCGACGTCGTGAAGGTCGACACCCGCACGGGCGAGTACCTCACCCGCGCCTAGCGGGCCCGCGATGTCCACCCGCCGCGAGGCACGGGACCGGGCGCTGGGCCTCTGCTACGAGATCGACGTGCGGGGCCTCGGGGTCGAGGAGCTGCTCGCCGAGCTGCCCGTCCCACCCGACGACCCCTACACGGTCCGCCTGGTCCGCGGGGTCGAGGAGCACGCGGCGGAGATCGACGCCCTGCTGCGCGAGTACTCGGAGAACTGGGCTCTCGAACGGATGCCCGTCGTCGACCGGGCGCTCTTGCGGATGGCCACCTTCGAGCTGAAGTACGTGCCCGAGGTCGGGGTGGGGACCGCGATCAGCGAGGCGGTGGAGCTGGCCAAGCAGTACTCGACGGCCGACTCGGGGCGCTTCGTCAACGGCCTCCTGGCGCGCATCGCCGGCGAGGTCCGGGCGGCGGGTTGAGGCGCGGGTCGGGGCAGTGGGTCGAGGTGGTGGCACTGGTGGGAGGCCACGGGTGACCGGTGGCCCGGGTGGGCGCCCGATCACCGCCGGCGCGGCGGCGACGGCTCCGGTGGAGGCGCCGGTGGCCCCCGACCGGGTCGAGGACCCCGTCGCCGGCGAGGAGGTCGGGACCGACCGGCCCTGGGTGGTGGTGGTCTGGAACGATCCCGTCAACCTCATGAGCTACGTGGTGTTCGTGTTCCAGAAGCTGTTCGGTTACTCGCGCGAGAAGGCGACCCGCCTGATGCTCCAGGTCCACCGGGAGGGGCGCGCGGCCGTCTCGCACGGTCCGCGCGAGAAGGCCGAGGCCGACGTCGCCCGTCTCCACGCCCACGGCCTGTGGGCCACGATGCAGCGCGACTCGTGACCGCCGCCACCGGTGCCCGGGGTACGGGCCGGGTCTCGAGGTGCCGATCGGTAGGACCGTGGGGGCCGTGGTCACGGGCGGTGCGGGGCTGATGGCCCGCTGGGTCGGTCGCCGGGGCGACACCGTGGTGATCGTCTTCGAGGCCGGGGAGATCGCGGTCCTGCGCAACCTCGCGGTCGAGGTCGAAGCCCTGCTGCGCGCCGACCCGGCCGACGCGGGTCGCGATCCGCTCCACGACCGCCTCTTCCCCCGGGCCTACCTCGACCCCACCGAGGACCGGGCCGAGACCGGCTGGCAGGAGGCCGTGCACGGCGACCTGGTGAGGAGCCGGACCGAGGCGGTCGCCGCCCTCGCGGCGACCGTCGACGCCGGGTGGGCCCGGCGCAAGGGCGAGACCGAGGTGGCCCTGACCCTCGAGGAGGCCGACCTCTGGGCCGGCGCCCTCAACGACGCCCGCCTCGCGCTGGGGGTGGCGCTCGGCGTGACCGAGGACATGCCCGACCCGTCGCCATCCGATCCCGAGGCCGGCCGCTTCGCCGTCTACCAGTGGCTGACCTGGCTCCAGGGGAGCATCGTCGACGCCCTCCTCGGAGAGCTCCCCGGCGGACCCCCGGACGCCGACGACTTCACCCCCGCCCCGTAGGCGTCGGGCATCCCGCTTCCGGTGGGCGGCCGGACCGCCCGGCGGGCGGGCGCCCCCCAGGGTGGCTGTCGCGGGCCGGGCGGTGGGGCAACGGACCACGCCGGCGCCGGCATCCGGTACCGTCGGCGCACCGGACGACTCATCGTGTGAGGGGGAGCGCCATGGAGATCCGGCTGGAGCCGCACGACGAGGGGACCCACGACCCCGGCGACGACCCGACGTTCAACGAGTCGATGTACGTGAACGTCTACGACCCGTCGGCCGGCCTGGGGGCGTTCTTCCGGATCGGCAACCGGCCCAACGAGGGCCGCGCCGAGGTGACCACCTGCGCGTTCCTGCCCGGCGGGCGGGTCGGGTTCATGTTCGGGCGGCCTCACATCGAGGGCAACGCCGTCCTCGACGCCGGCGGGATGCGCTTCGAGGTGACCCGTCCCTTCGAGGAGATGGAGGTCGCCTACGACGGCACGCTCTGCATCCTCGACGACCCCCTCCAGATGGCCGACCCCAAGGAGGCGTTCACCACCAACCCCCACGTCCCGTGCCGGGCCGAGCTCACCTGCACCGGCGTGTCGACGATGTTCGGCGGCGAGCCGAGCGAGCCGATCGAGGGCGCGGGGGAGGGCTTCGCCAAGGCGCACTACGAGCAGCTCATGGCCGTCTCCGGGCGGCTCACCATCGGCGACGACTCCTACCCGCTCGACGGCCACGGCCTGCGCGACCACTCGTGGGGGCCCCGCACCTGGCAGGCCCCGTGGTACTACCGCTGGCTGACCGGGAACGTCGGCGGCGAGTTCGGGTTCATGTGCTCCCGGGTGGCGTCGCGCACCGGGTCCGGGACCCGGGGCGGGTTCGTGTGGGACGACGGCGAGATGCACCTCTGCCCGGCGGCGGAGATCCGCACCGGCTGGACCGGCGACGGCTACCACGAGACGGTCGAGTTCGACCTCGGGGCCGGCGATCGGACCTGGACGGTCAAGGGCGAGGTGATGACCCTCATCCCGCTGCGCAACCGCCGCGACGGCCAGGTCACCCGCATCGCCGAGGGCCTCACCCGCTGGACCACCTCCGACGGGCGCACCGGCTACGGCCTCTCCGAGTACCTCGACCAGATCGTCGACGGCGAGCCCGTCGGCCGCGACGAGTAGCCCGCTCGGCCCGGCCCCGCCGCCCGAGCAGGGAGCACGCGCGCATCGTGGACGACCGGAGGGAGGGCGCCGTATCGCCGTCGGGAGACGGTCACGGCGGGGGCGGTGGTGGCTCGTTGTCGGCCGGAGGGCTCGGTGCGTCCGGTGCTTCCCGAGCCGGAGGGCCCGGTACGTCCCGACCCGGACGGCCCGGAGGTGAGCTGGCGGCGGCGCTGGAGGCCCATCTGAGGGCCGAGGTGGCACCCGACGCGGCGGTCGACGGGCTGGAACGCATGACCGGCGGCGCGAGCCGGGAGACGTGGTCCTTCGACGCCACCTGGGGGGGCGAGGTCCACCCCCTCGTCCTGCGGCGCGACCGCCCCGGCGGTGTGCTCGGTGCCTCCCGGGGGACGGAGCGGTCGGTCATCGCGGCCGCGGCCGCCGCCGGGGTACCGGTGCCGGCCGTCCTCAGCGGCTCCGACGACCCGGCCGTCCTCGGCGCCCCGTTCTTCGTGATGGCGCGCGTCGCCGGCGAGGCGCTGCCCCGGCGCATCCTGCGCGACGACGCCTACGCCCGGGCCCGGGGGGTGCTGGCGGTGCAGTGCGGCGAGGCCCTGGCCCGGATCCACACCGTCGATCCGGAGGGCGTGGACGGCCTCGGCCGGTACCGGGAGCCCGCGGACCTCGTCGCCGAGATGCGCTCCGGCCTCGACGCGCTGGGCGAGCCGCACCCGGTCTTCGAGCTGGCGCTCAACTGGCTCGACGACCAACTGCCCGCGCCGTCCCCGCCCCGTCTCGTGCACGGCGACTTCCGGATGGGCAACCTCCTGGTCGACGCCGACGGGCTGGCGGCCGTGCTCGACTGGGAGCTGGCCCACGCCGGCGACCCGGCCGAGGACCTCGGGTGGATGTGCGTCCGGTCGTGGCGCTTCGGCAACGACGACGCGCCGGCCGGCGGGGTCGGCACGCGCGACGACCTGCTGGCCGCGTACACCGCGGCGGGCGGCCGAGCCGTCGACCCCGACGACCTCCGATTCTGGGAGGTCTACGGGAACGTGCGCTGGGGGTTGATCACCATCGTCCAGGCCTCGGTGCACCTCGGCGGCGCGGTGCGCAGCGTGGAGCTGGCCGCCATCGGCCGTCGCACCTGCGAGGTGGAGAACGACCTGCTCGACCTGCTCGGCGCGCCACCGTCGGCTCCGGCCGGCGCGGTGGCCGCCGCGGGTACGGCGGTGGAGTCGGGCCAGGACCGCCCCACCCTCGCCGAGGCCCTCGACGCCGTCGCCGGCTGGCTCGACGACGACGCGGCCCCGGTGCTCACCGGCCGGGCCGGCTACCACCGCCGGGTCGCGTCCCGGCTGCTGCGGATCCTCGAGCGCGAGGCCCTGCTCGGTCCCGGCTTCGCCGCCGCCGACCGGCAGGCGTTCGCCGGTCTCCTGCCCACGCCGGCCGACCCACCACCCGGTGACGAGGCCCCGGAGCCTGTAGCGGACCTGGCCCGCGCCGTCGCCGGGGGGCTGCGTGGGCGCCGGATCCCCCCCGAGGCGGCCCTGCCCGCGTTGCGGGAGGTGGTGGACCGCAAGCTCGCGATCGCCAACCCGTCGTGGCCCCGAACCTGAGCAGCCCCGTCCTCACCCCGTTCCGAGCATGTTGCGATCCGCCCACCTCAGGCCGGGTCGATCGCAACATGCTGGCGCCGGGAGGCGGAGCCGCTCGAGCATGTTGCGATCCACCCACCTCACGCCGGGTCGATCGCAACATGCTGGGAGCTGGGACGTCCGGGGCGGCGCTAGGGGTGTGGTACCGTCGGCACGATCCGTGAAGGGGATCCGGAGAGGTCCCCACGGGAGAGGACCGCGATGGCCGGGAGCCGTCCGGGTGGGCGCCGGGGCGCGCCGCCCGAGAGCAGCACAACCCAGGTGCCGACCCCCACGCCCGACCCGGGCGACGGGGGTCGTTTCGTGTTCCGCACCCGGGTGCTGAGCGCGGCCGACCTGCGCCGGGCCCACACCCGGATCGCCCACGAGATCGTGGAACGCAACCACGGGCCCGCCGGCCTCGTCCTCGTCGGTCTCCACACCCGCGGGCCCGCGATCGCGGCCCGCATCGCGGCCGCGATCGCGTCGTTCGAGGACGTCGAGGTCCCCGTGGGCTCCCTCGACGTCGCCTTCTACCGCGACGACATCGGTCGCCGGCCCGTGGCGCCGGCCGGTCCCACCGAGATCCCCGTCGACGTCACCGACCGGGTGGTGGTGATCGTCGACGACGTCCTCCAGACCGGCCGGACGGCCCGGGCCGCGCTCGACGCCCTCACCGAGCTGGGCCGGCCGCGGGCGGTCCAGCTCGCCGTGCTCGTCGACCGCGGCCACCGGGAGCTGCCGATCCGCGCCGACTACGTGGGCAAGAACCTCCCGACCGGCTACGCCGAGGACGTGCGGGTGCGCCTCACCGACACCGACGGCGTCGAGGACGGCATCGAGCTGTGGGGCCCCGCCGGCGACGACTACGCCGACGCCGACGCCGACGACGGCCCCGGACCCGTTGGCGACCCGCCCGGCGGCGACGCCGGCGACGGCAACGGGGGGCCGCGATGAACCACCTCCTCTCGATCGACGACCTCGACCGGGCCGCGCTCGACGAGCTCCACGCGCTGGCCGAATCGTTCCTCGAGGTGACGGGTCGGGAGATCCCCAAGGTGCCCGCGCTGCGGGGCAAGGTCGTGGTGTCGCTCTTCTACGAGGACTCGACCCGGACCCGGCTCTCGTTCGAGACGGCCGCCAAGCGCCTGTCGGCCGACGTCATGACCTTCGCGGTCGGGTCGTCGTCGGTGAAGAAGGGCGAGAGCCTCCGCGACACGATCCAGACCATCGCCGCCATGGGCATCGACGCCGTGGTGGTGCGCCACCCGTCGGCGGGAGCCGCCCACCAGCTCGCGCGCTGGGTCGACGCCTCGGTCGTCAACGCCGGCGACGGCCGTCACGAGCATCCCACCCAGGCGCTCCTCGACACCCTCACCATCCGCCGCCACCGGGGCCCGGCCATCGATGGCCTGCGGGTGGCGATCGTGGGCGACGTCCGCAACTCACGGGTGGCCCGCAGCGACGTCAAGGCGCTGGCCCTGCTCGGCGCCGAGGTGACCCTCGTGGCCCCCGACACCCTGCTCCCGCCCTCGCTCGCCGGCTGGCCCTGCACGGCCACCCACGACCTCGAGTCCGTGCTGGGCGACGTCGACGTGCTGATGCTGCTGCGGATCCAGAGGGAGCGGGCCGCCGAGGCGTCGTTCCCGTCGCTGCGAGAGTTCACGGCCCGGTGGGGCCTGACCGTCGACCGGGCGGCCCGCCTGGCACCCGGGACGCTCGTCATGCACCCCGGGCCGATGAACCGCGGGGTGGAGATCGCCCCCGAGGTGGCCGACGGCCCGAGGTCGCTGATAGCGGAGCAGGTGCACAACGGGGTGGCGATCCGCATGGCGGTGCTCTGGAAGCTCCTGTCCGGGGGTTCGGGAGGGGGGATGGTCGCGTGACCGGCCCGACGGGGGCGCCGAGCCTCCATCCGGTCGCCTCGGGAGTGCTGATCCGGGGCGGGCGGGTGGTCGACGCGACCGGGCCGCGGGTCGCCGACGTCCTCGTGGAGGGCGGGCGGATCGCGGCCGTAGGCGGCGACCTCGCGGCCGGGATGCCCTCCGGCGTGACGGTCCTCGACGCCTCCGGCTGCGTGGTGGCACCCGGCCTCGTCGACCTCCACACCCACCTGCGGGAGCCCGGCGACGAGGAGGCCGAGACCATCCACACCGGCGCTCGGGCCGCGGCGCGCGGCGGGTACACCGCGGTGATCGCCATGCCCAACACCGATCCGCCCCTCGACGACGCCGCGGTGGTCGCCGCCGTGCTGGCCCGCGGCGCCGACGCCGCGTGCGAGGTGGTCGCCGGCGGCTGCATCACCCGGGGCCGGGAGGGGCGCGAGCTGGCCCCCCTGGGCGAGCTGCACGACCTGGGGGTCCGCGTCTTCACCGACGACGGCGCCTGCCTCTCCGACGCCGGGGTCATGCGGCGGGCGATGGAGTACGCCCGGTCGCTGCCGGGCGCCGTGATCGCCCAGCACGCCGAGGATCCGGCGCTCTGCGGTCACGGATCGATGCACGAGGGCGCGTGGTCGGCGCGCCTCGGGGTGCCCGGCCGCCCGGCCGAGGCCGAGGCGGTGATCGTCGACCGCGACCTGCGCCTCGCCGCGCTCACGGGTACGCCGCTGCACGTCCTCCACGTCTCCACCGCCCAGGCCGTGGAGTCGATCCGGGAGGCGAAGGCCGCCGGCCTGGCCGTGACCGCCGAGGCCACACCGCACCACTTCACCCTCACCGACGCCGCGTGCGCCGGGTTCGATCCCGTGTTCAAGGTGCACCCGCCGCTCCGCACCGCCGCCGACCGCGACGCCGTGCGCGCCGGGCTCGCCGACGGCACCCTCGACGCCATCGCCACCGACCACGCCCCGCACCGCACCGAGGAGAAGGAGCGCCCCTTCGAGGAGGCGCCGCCGGGGATGCTCGGCCTCGAGACGGCCCTGGCGCTCACGCTCACCGAGCTGGTCGAGCCCGGGCTCCTGACGCTGGAGCAGGCCCTGGGTGCCCTGTCGTGGCGACCGGCGGCGATCGCCGGCCTCTCCGACCGGCACGGCGGGCCCATCGCGCCGGGCGGCGTCGCGAACCTGTGCGTGTTCGACCCCGCGGCGACGTGGGAGGTCGATCCCACGAAGCTCGCGAGCCGGGCGCGCAACACGCCGTTCGCGGGTCGCAAGCTCACCGGCCGGGTGCGCCACACGGTGCTCGCCGGCCGTCCGACGGTGGTCGACGGGAGGTGCGCGGATGGTGGTTGACGGGGTGCTGGTGCTCTCCGACGGCGAGGTCTTCGAGGGTGAGCTGGCGGGCGCCGAGGTAGCCGCCGGTGCCCCGGCCGGCGGCGAGGTGGTGTTCAACACCGCCCTGGCCGGCTACCAGGAGATCGTCACCGACCCGAGCTACGCCGGGCAGATCGTCACCTTCACCTACCCGCACATCGGCAACTACGGGGTGAACCCCGACGACTCCGAGAGCGCCCGGCCGTTCTGCTCCGGGATCGTGGTCCGCGACCTGGCCCGCCGCCCCAGCAACTGGCGGGCCACCGGCGACCTGGAGGGCTTCCTGCGCGACCACGGGGTGCCGGCGATCACCGGCGTCGACACCCGTCGCCTCACCCGTCACCTCCGTGACCGGGGGGCGATCCCGGGGGCGTTCGGCCCCGACGAGCAGGCGGCCCGGCAGGCCGCCACCGTGGCCTCGTCGACCGACGGATGCGACCTGGCCCGGGTGGTCACCACCGCCGAGCCCTACACGGTCGGCGACCCCCAGGCCCGGTTCCGGGTCGTCGCCTACGACTTCGGGATCAAGACCACGATCCTGAGGCGGCTGACGGCCAGCGGGTGCCGGGTGGAGGTCGTGCCCGCGTCGACGACGGCCGCCGAGGTCCTCGAGCGCCGGCCCGACGGGGTGTTCCTGTCCAACGGGCCCGGCGACCCGGCGGCGGTCGGCTACGCCGTCGACGCCGTCCGCGGCCTGCTCGGCGAGGTGCCCGTCCTGGGGATCTGCCTCGGCCACCAGATCATGGGCCTCGCGCTCGGCGGACGGACGTTCAAGCTGCCGTTCGGGCACCACGGCGCCAACCACCCCGTCCGGCACGTGCCGACCGGCCGCGTCGAGATCACCAGCCAGAACCACAACTACGTGGTCGACCCGGATTCCATCCCCGGGCGGGTGGAGGTCACCCACGTGAACCTCAACGACGGCGTGTGCGAGGGGCTGCGCTCGCTCGACGTGCCCGCCATCTCCGTCCAGCACCACCCCGAGGCCGGCCCCGGGCCCCGTGACGCGTCCTACCTCTTCGACGACTTCGTGGTCCTCATGGAGGCGCGGTGACCGCCTCCGTGCCCACTCCCGCGACCGCGATCGCGGGGGCCGCGGCCGGGCCCGACACCGGAACCCCGACCTCCCTCACCCCCCAGGAGCGCTGAGTGCCCCGCCGCGACGACCTCGAGTCGATCCTGATCATCGGCAGCGGGCCGATCGTGATCGGCCAGGCCTGCGAGTTCGACTACTCGGGCACCCAGGCCTGCCGGGTGCTGCGCGAGGAGGGCTTCCGCGTGGTGCTGGTCAACTCCAACCCGGCCACGATCATGACCGACCCCGACTTCGCCGACGCCACCTACGTCGAACCGCTCGACGTGCCGACGGTGACGCGGATCATCGAGCAGGAGCGCCCCGACGCCGTGCTCGCCACCCTCGGCGGCCAGACCGCGCTCAACCTGGCCGTCGGCCTCCACGACGCCGGGGTCCTCGATCGCTACGAGGTGGAGCTGATCGGCGCCGGCATCGAAGCCATCCACACCGCCGAGGACCGCTCGCGGTTCAAGGCGGCCATGACCGAGATCGGCCTCGACGTGCCCCGCTCCGGTTTCGCCTACAGCCTCGACGAGGCGCTGGCCGTGGCCGAGAAGGTCGGGTACCCGCTCATCGTGCGGCCCAGCTTCATCCTGGGGGGCGGCGGAACCGGCATCGCCTCCGATCCCGACGAGATGCGGCGCGTCGCCGGCCAGGGCCTGGCCGCCAGCCCGGTCGGCGAGATCCTGATCGAGCAGTCGGTGGCGGGGTGGAAGGAGTTCGAGCTGGAGGTGATGCGCGACCACGCCGACAACGCCGTGATCGTGTGCTCCATCGAGAACCTCGACCCTATGGGGGTCCACACCGGCGACTCGATCACCGTGGCGCCCGCCCAGACCCTCACCGACGTGGAGTACCAGCGCATGCGCGACGCCGCCTTCGCGTGCATCCGGCGCATCGGCGTCGACACCGGCGGCTCCAACATCCAGTTCGCGCTCGACCCCGCCACCGGGGACCAGATCATCATCGAGATGAACCCTCGTGTCTCGCGCAGCAGCGCGCTGGCCAGCAAGGCCACCGGGTTCCCGATCGCCAAGATCGCGGCGCGCCTCGCCGTCGGGTACCGCCTCGACGAGATCACCAACGACATCACCGGCGAGACCCCGGCCAGCTTCGAGCCGACCATCGACTACGTGGTCACCAAGGTGCCCCGCTGGGCGTTCGAGAAGCTGCCCGGCGCGTCGCCGGTCCTCGGCACGCAGATGCAGTCGGTGGGCGAGGTGATGGCCATCGGCCGCACGTTCACCGAGTCGCTCCAGAAGGCGCTCCGCTCCCTGGAGACGGGCCGGGCCGGCCTCAACGCCGACCCGGCCGAGTCGGCCTACGACCCGCTCTCCGACGACGGCCTGGTGCGGGCCTCGGCGACCGCCACCCCCGAGCGCGTCTTCCACCTCGAGGCGGCCCTACGGAGAGGGGTGTCGGTGGAGCGGCTCGCCACGGCGACCGGGGTCGATCCCTGGTTCCTGGACCAGATCGCCCTCATCAGTGCCGAGCGGGCCGACCTCGCCGACCTCGCCGACCGGGGCGGGCGGGGCGGCGCCGCGGCCATGACCCGCTCCGCGTGGCGGCGGGCCAAGCGCCTCGGCTTCTCCGACGCCCAGCTCGCCTACCTGTGGGGCGAGCCCGAGGCGTCGGTGCGCGCCGCCCGGCGGGCGGCCGGGGTCGACGCGACCTTCAAGACCGTCGACACCTGCGCGGCCGAGTTCGAGGCCCGCACCCCGTACCACTACGGCACCTACGAGGACGAGACGGAGGTCGCGCCGCTGGATCGCCCCGCGGTGGTGATCCTCGGCAGCGGGCCCAACCGGATCGGCCAGGGGGTGGAGTTCGACTACTGCTGCGTGCACGCCGCGTTCGCCCTGTCCGACGCCGGCTACGAGACGGTGATGGTGAACTGCAACCCCGAGACCGTCTCCACCGACTACGACACCAGCGACCGCCTCTTCTTCGAGCCCCTCACCGCCGAGGACGTCCTCAACGTCGTCGAGGCCCTCGACGCCGCGGCCGTCCCACCCGGCGAGCGCGACCCGGAAGCGCGTGACCTTGCGAGCGCGACCGGGCCGAGTGGTCGTCGCGACTTGCCGCCGGGCGGCGACCGGAGCGGCCCGGAGGGCGCGCAGGGAGCTCGCCGGAGCGGCGAGCTTGCGAGCGCGACCGGAGTCATCGTCGGGTTGGGGGGGCAGACGCCGCTGAAGCTGGCGGCCACGCTGGAGGCGGCGGGGGTGCCGATCCTGGGCACCGCGCCGTCGTCGATCGACCGGGCCGAGGACCGCGAGAGCTTCAACGCCCTGTGCGAGGAGTTGGGCATCCCGCAGCCGCCGGGGGGTACCGCCGCGAGCTCCGAGGCGGCGCGCGCCGTCGCCGAGCGGATCGGCTACCCGGTCCTGGTCCGGCCGTCCTACGTGCTGGGCGGCCGGGCCATGCAGATCGTCTACGACGCCGCGGCGCTCGAGGGGGCCATGGCCGAGCTGGCCGAGTCGGGGAGCCTGGGCCGGGAGGGTGGCCTGTCGGCGGAGCGGCCGGCGCTGATCGACCGCTTCCTCGAGGACGCCGTCGAGGTCGACGTCGACGCCGTTCGCGACCACCTCGGCGAGGTGTTCGTGGCCGGGATCATGGAGCACATCGAGGAAGCGGGGGTGCACTCGGGCGACTCCGCCTGCGCGATCCCCCCGCCGACCCTGGCGCCCGAGGTGCAGGCCGCCATCGAGGACCACACACGGGCCCTGGCCGCCGCCCTCGAGGTGCGCGGCCTCATCAACGTCCAGTACGCGGTGAAGGACGGCGTCGTCCACGTGATCGAGGCCAATCCGCGGGCCAGCCGGACGGTGCCGTTCGTCAGCAAGGCGACCGGTGTGCCGGTGGCGAAGGTGGCGGCGAGGGTGATGGTCGGTGCATCGCTGGCCGAACTGCGCGCCGAGGGCCTGCTACCCGACACGGGGGAGTCGGGCACGCACGTGGCGGTCAAGGAGGCGGTGCTTCCCTTCAACCGCTTCCCGGGCGTCGACACCGTCCTCGGGCCCGAGATGCGCTCCACCGGCGAGGTGATGGGCATCGACCGCACCTTCGGGGTGGCGTTCGTGAAGAGCCAGGCCGCGGGCGGGAACCTCCTGCCGGCGGCCGGGCGGGTGTTCCTGTCGCTGGCCGACCGCGACAAGCCGGCCGGGTTGAGGGCCGCCCGGCTCTTCGTGGAGCAGGGCTTCTCCATCGCGGCGACGGCGGGGACGGCCGCGGCACTGGAGGCCGACGGCCTGCCCGTCGAGGTGGTGGTCGACAAGGTGGGGGAGGAGGCGGGAGGGCGCGACGCGGTGGAGCTCGTGGCCTCGGGTGAGGTCGACCTGGTGGTCAACACGCCGCGGGGCCGGGGGCCGCGCGCCGACGGCATGCACATCCGCCGGGCGGCCACCGAGCACAAGGTCTCGTGCATCACGACGGTGGCCGCGGCCCTGGCCGCCGCCGCCGGCATCCGGGAGGCGTCCACCGCGGGCACCACGGTCCGGTCGCTCCAGGACTACCACCGCGACGTGCAGCTCCGGCTGGAGGTGTAGTGGACCGGCCGCGGCGGGCGCCGGTCGACCTCGGGGTCGACTTCGCCGGCCTACGACTCCCCAACCCGGTGGTCGCGGCGTCGGGCACGTTCGGTCACGGCGACGAGGTGGCCCGCCTGTGCGATCCGTCGGGCCTGGGCGCGGTGACCGTCAAGTCGCTGGCGGCGTTCGCGTGGCCGGGCAACCCGGCCCCTCGCCTGCGCACCGCGGCGGCCGGGATGGTCAACTCGGTGGGGCTGCAGGGCCCGGGGGTGCAGCGGTGGGTCGAGGCCGACCTGCCCCGCCTGCGCGCGCTCGGCGCCCGGGTGATCGTCTCGGTCTGGGGCCGCAGCGTCGACGACTTCGCCGACGCCGCCGCGATGCTCGTGCCGGTCGCCGCCGAGCTGGCGGCCGTCGAGGTGAACGTGAGCTGCCCGAACGTCGAGGACCGGTCGCGCGTCTTCGCCCACGCGCCCGGGACCACCGCGGCGGCGGTGGCGGCCGTGGCCGGCGCCGGGCTCGGCCTGCCGGTCCTCGCCAAGCTGTCGCCCAACGTGACCGACATCACCGAGATCGCCGCTGCCGCGCTCGCGGCGGGTGCCGACGGCCTGACGCTCGTCAACACCGTGATGGGCCTCGCCGTCGACGCGGAGCGCCGCCGCCCCGCGCTCGGCGGCGGCGGTGGCGGCCTCACGGGCCCCGCGATCAAGCCCGTCGCGCTGCGGGCCGTCCACGACGTGTGGCGGGCCCACCCCGGGGTGGCGATCATCGGGACCGGGGGCGTGGCGTCGGGCCTCGACGCCGTGGAGATGATGCTCGCCGGGGCATCGGCGGTGGGTGTGGGCACGGCCACGTTCCTCGAACCGCGCGCCCCGGCGCGCATCGTCGCCGAGCTCGCCGCGTGGTGCGAGGAGCACTCGGTCTCCCGGGTCGGCGACCTGACCGGCGCCCTCCTCGGCGCGGACGGGGAGCGTCCGGGATGACGGTCGGCGCCGGCGCGGGCCGGGATCCGGACGCGCCGGGCGCGGCGGGCGCCGCCGCGGTCCGCGACCGGCTGGTGCTGGGCCTCGACGTGGGCGACCTGGCCGCGGCGACGGCCACGGCCCGGCGCCTGGAGCCGTGGTTCGCGACCGTCAAGGTCGGCCACGAGCTCTACGCCGAGGCCGGCCCGGCGGCGTTCGACCAGCTCCACGAACTCGGGTTCCGCGTCTTCTGCGACCTCAAGCTCCACGACATCCCGACCACCGTGGAGCGTGCCGCCCGGGCGCACGCCCGCCACGGCGTCGCGTTCCTGAACGCGCACACCGCCGGCGGGGTCGCCATGATGCGGGCGTTCGTGGCCGGGGCCCGGGCCGGTGCCGACGACGCCGGCCTCGACCCACCCGTGACCCTGGGGGTGACGGTGCTCACCTCGGATCCCGCGGCGTCCGCCTTCGACGAGCGGGCCGAGGTCGCGGCGGTGGCCGGGTGCGACGGCGTGGTCTGCAGCTCGGCCGAGGCGGGCCGGGCGGCGGCGCGGGGCCTGCGGTCGATGGTTCCCGGCATCCGGCTGCCGGCGGGCGAGCGCCACGACCAGGCCCGCGTCGCCACGCCGGGCGAGGCGATCACCGCCGGTTCGACCTGGCTCGTGATCGGCCGCACCGTCCACGGGGCCGACGATCCGGAGTCGGCTGCCGCGGCGGTCTCGGCCCAGGTCGCGGAGGCGCTCGGCGTCGCCTGACCGACTCGGGGGGAGCTCCGGCCGGCTGGGTATAGTGACGCCTCGCCGTCCCGTCCGCCGTAACACGCCGTGCCGCGCGGGACCACAGCCGCACGCCGCAGCCGCACCCCCGGAGGTCTGCCCACGATGCCGAGTCCGCCTCAGCTCACCACGGAACAGCGCCAGGCGGCGCTCGAGAAGGCGGCGGAGGCCCGCCGGGTGCGGGCCGAGGTCAAGGAGAAGCTCAAGATGGGGTCGCTGACCCTGGCCGAGCTCTTCGACGAGGGCGACCGCGACGACATCGTGGCCAAGCTGAAGGTCGTGAGCCTGCTCGAGTCGCTGCCGGGGGTGGGGAAGGTCCGGGCCCGGCGGATCATGTCGGACCTCGAGATCAGCGAGAGCCGCCGGCTCCGGGGGCTGGGCAAGAAGCAGCGGGAGGCCCTGCTCGAGCTGTTCTCCGGCGACTGAGCGGCGGTCGCCCTGAGCGTCCTGCTCGTGCTCGCCGGCCCGTCGGGCGTCGGCAAGGGCACGATCGGTCGGGCCCTCCTGGCCCGCGAGCCGCGGCTGTGGTTCTCGGTCTCGGCGACGACGCGCGCGCCACGCCCCGGTGAGGTCGACGGCACCGACTACCTCTTCATGACGCGCGACGAGTTCGAGCGGCTGCGTCGGGCCGGTGGCTTCGTGGAGTCCTTCGAGGTCTACGGGCAGTCGAAGGGCACTCCCCGCGCTCCCCTCGACGAGCATCTCGCCCGGGGTTCCGACGTCCTCCTGGAGGTCGACGTCCAGGGGGCCATGGCGGTGCGTGAGCAGATCCCCGAGGCCCTGCTCGTGTTCGTCGCGCCGCCGTCGCTCGACGTCCTGAGGCAGCGGCTCGTCGACCGCGGCACCGACGACGCCGAGCAGGTCGCCCGGCGACTGGCCGAGGCCGAGCGCGAGATCGGCCTCTCGGCGGCCTTCGACGCCGTGGTGGTGAACGACGACCTGGACCGGGCGGTGGACGAGGTCGCTGCTATCCTGGAGGCTCGCCGCGCCGGGCGGTGACCGTACCGTCGCCTGAAACCGCCCGGCACCCCCGTGGCCCGGACCTCCCGGGCCGCGGTCCGGTCCGTCCGATGCGGACGAACCCCCTCGAACCCACCGGAGCCGTTCCCATGCCCGAACGCCGCGCCTCGCTCATGGACCCCCACATGGAGGGGCTGCTGGAGCAGGTCGACTCGAAGTTCACGCTGGTCACCCTGGCCGCTCGCCGGGCCCGGGAGATCAACGACTACTACAACCAGCTCGGCGAGGGCCTCGGGCGCATCGTGCCGCCGCAGGTGACGTCCGTCTCCCGCAAGCCGCTGTCGATCGCGCTCGAGGAGATCGACGCCGCCAAGATCACCTTCGAGCGGGTCGACCCCGCCGAGCTGGCCGCCGCGGAGGCCGCTGCCGCCGCCGACGCCGCGGCCGACGCCACCGCCGCCGACCTCTTCGCCCCGGGGCCCCCGGCCGAGTAGCCGGCCGGCCCGCTTCTCGCATGGTCGACGATCCGGGAGCGGTGCTCGCCGGGCGACGGGTCGTCCTGGGTGTGACCGGCGGCATCGCCGCCTACAAGGCCGTCGAGCTGTGCCGGCGCCTGGTCGACCTGGGTGCCCACGTGGTTCCCGTCCTCACCGAGGGGGCGCTCCGGTTCGTGGGGGAGAGCACCTTCTCGGCGCTGGCCTCCGAACCGGCCCGCACCTCGCTCTTCGACGACGTCGACCCGATCCCGCACACCCGGCTGGGCCGGGCCGCCGACGTCGTGGTCGTGGCCCCGGCCACGGCCGCCCTCCTGGGCCGGTACGCCGCCGGCATCTCCGACGACCTGCTCACCGCCACGCTGCTCGCCACCCGGGCTCCCGTGGTGGTCGCACCGGCGATGCACACCGAGATGTGGGAGCACCCCGCCGTCCAGGGCAACGTGGCCACGCTCCGCGCGCGCGGCGTGGAGGTCGTCGACCCCGAGGCCGGGCGCCTGGCGGGTGGCGACGTCGGCGAGGGTCGCCTGGCCGATCCCGCGCGGATCGTCGACGGCGTCGTGGGGGTGCTCGCCCGCGGCCACGACCTCGCCGGCGTGCGCGTGCTCGTCACCGCCGGTGGCACCCGCGAGGCGATCGACGCCGTCCGGTTCATCGCCAACCGGTCGTCGGGGAAGATGGGCCACGCCGTGGCCGGCGCCGCGGCCCGCCGGGGCGCGGCCGTCACCCTGGTCACGACCGTCTCGAGGCCGGTCGCCGCCGGCGTCGAGCGCGTCGAGGTGGAGACGGCCGAGGAGATGGCGCAGGCCGTGCTCGCCCGGGCCGGGGCCGCCGACGTCGTGGTCATGGCCGCCGCGGTGGCCGACTTCCGGCCCAAGGCGCCGTCGCCCGGCAAGCTCAAGAAGCGCGACGGGGTGCCCGAGGTGGTCCTGGAGCCGACCCCCGACATCCTGGCCACGCTGGGTGAGCGCAAGCCGGCCGGTCAGGTGCTGGTGGGGTTCGCGGCCGAGACCGACGACCTGCACCGCAACGCGGCCGCCAAGCTCGACGCCAAGAACGTCGACATCATGGTGGCCAACGACGTCTCGGGGCCCGACGCGGGTTTCGAAGTCGACACGAACCGCGCGATCCTGTTGTATTCGCACGACCGAGGCCTCCCGGCCGAGGAGACGCCGCTGGTCTCGAAAGGCGACCTCGCGGACCTGCTCCTCGACCGGATAGTCGCCCAGAGGGAGAAGGAACCCAGGTGAGCAACACCTTCACGTTCACGTCGGAGTCGGTGACCGAGGGCCACCCCGACAAGATGTGCGACCAGATCAGCGACGCCGTCCTCGACGCCCTCTTCGCCGAGGACCCGTCGAGCCGGGTCGCGTGCGAATCGCTCGTGACCACGGGGTTGGTGGTCGTCGCCGGCGAGATCAGCACCAACGCGTACATCGACATCCCCCGGGTGGTCCGCGACACGATCCGGGGCATCGGCTACGACCGCGAGTCGTTCGGCTTCGACGGCAACACCTGCGGGGTGATCACCTCGATCGACGAGCAGTCCCCCGACATCGCGCAGGGCGTCGACAAGGCCGTCGAGCAGCGGGCCGGTACCGGCGACCACTTCGACGAGGTGGGCGCCGGCGACCAGGGCATGATGTTCGGCTACGCCTGCGACGAGACCGACGACCTCATGCCGATGCCGATCTGGCTGGCGCACCGCCTGGCCCACCGGCTCTCCGAGGTCCGCAAGGCCGGCGTCCTGCCCTACCTGCGCCCCGACGGCAAGACGCAGGTGACGATCGAGTACGTCGACGGGGTTCCGACCCGCCTGTCGACGGTGCTCGTGTCCACGCAGCACGCGCCGGGCATCGACATCGAGACGATGATCAAGCCCGACCTCGTCGAGCACGTGATCAAGCCGCTGCTTCCCGAGCAGTTCGCCGCCGACGACTTCGAGGCGTTGTGCAACCCGACGGGCAACTTCGAGCTCGGCGGACCGCACGCCGACTGCGGGCTCACGGGGCGCAAGATCATCGTCGACACCTCCGGCGGCATGGCCCGCCACGGCGGGGGAGCGTTCTCGGGCAAGGACCCGACGAAGGTCGACCGGTCCGCCGCGTACGCGGCGCGCCACGTGGCGAAGAACGTCGTCGCCGCGGGGATCGCCCGCCGGTGCGAGGTCCAGGTCGCCTACGCGATCGGGGTGGCCCGACCGGTGTCGATCATGGTCGACACCTTCGGTACGAGCCGGATCGACCCCGACAAGCTCCCGGCTCTGGTGCAGGAGCACTTCGACCTGCGCCCGGCCGCGATCATCGAGCGGCTCGACCTGCGGCGGCCGATCTACCAGCGCACCGCGGCCTACGGGCACTTCGGGCGCCCGGAGCGCGAGTTCACCTGGGAGCGCACCGACCAGGCCGACGCCCTGCGCAAGGCCGCCGAAGACCTGGCCTAGCCCCGGTCGCGGCGCGCTCGTCGGCGTGGGCGGCGGCGTGACCGGCGGGGGGTCGGGGCGCGCCTGTCGCGTCCGTCCGGACCTCCCCGCGGTCGACCGCGAGTTCGACTACCTCGTCCCGGAGGCGATGGCCGTCGCGGTCCGGGTCGGCACGGTGGTCCGGGTGCCCCTCCCCGGGCGCAGCGTCCGGGGCTGGGTCACCGCCGACGGGGTGGAGCCGGCGGCACCGTCCGCGCCGCTGCTGCCGCTGAGGAAGCTGGTGGGGGCCGGGCCCCCGGCCGAGCTGGTCGACCTGTGCCGATGGGCGGCGTGGCGGTGGGCCGGCAGCCCGGTCAACCTCCTGCGCGCCGCGACCCCTCCCAACGCGGTGAGGGTTCCGGGTGCGGCCCGGCCCGCTCCCGTCGCCCGTCCACCCGGCCGCTCGCCGGAGGTGCGGCTCCTCTCGTGGCCACCGGCCGCCGACCGCCGGGATCTGGTGGCGTCGTCGGTCGCTGCGTCCGGCTCCACGATCGTGGTGGTTCCCGACGGCGCGCGACTCGGCTCGCTCCTCGCGCACCTGCGGAGGGCGGGTCACCGGGTCCTGGTCCAGCGCGCCGCGCAGCCGGCGGCGGAGCGGACGCGCCACTGGTCGGACGCGCGGGCGGGCGGGTGCGTGGTGGTCGGGAGCCGGCTGGCCGTGTGGGCGCCCGTCCCCGACCTGGCCGCGGTGGTGGTCCTCGACGAGGGCGACGACGCGCTCCAGGAGGAGCGCGCTCCCACGTGGAACGCGCGCGACGTCGCGATCGAGCGGGCGCGCCGCGTCGCGGCGGACCTGTCCCTCGTGGGCCCCGTGCCGTCGCTCGAGGCGGAGGAGGCGGCCGGACCCGCGATCGTCCTCCCGCGTCCCCGGGAACGGGCGGGCTGGCCCCTGGTCGTGGTCGCCGACCGCCGCTCGGAGGCGCCGGGGACGGGTGTGCTCGGCGAGGTGTTCGCCCGGGAGGCGCACCGGGCGCTCGACTCGGGCCGCCGGGTGGTCTGCGTCCTGAACCGCAAGGGCCGGGCCCGCCTGCTGGTCTGCGACGCGTGCGGTGCGGTCGCCCGCTGCGAGGTGTGCGGGCGCGCGGTGGTGGAGGCCGGCGACGGCCTGGGCTGCCCGGCGTGCGGCGCGGCCCGCCCGCCCGTGTGCCTCGAGTGCCGCCGGAGCCGCTTCAAGCGGCTCCGGCCCGGGGTGGCCCGGCTCCGCGACGACCTCGAGGCGCTCCTCCCGCGGGCGTCGGCCGTGGAGGTCGACGCCGACGTCGAGGAGGTGACACCGGCCGACGTGCTGGTCGGGACCGAGGCGGTGCTCCACCGGCTCCCCCCGGGCCCGCGCCCGGGCCTGGTCGCGTACCTGGACCTCGACCAGGAGTTGCTGGCCCCCCGGTACCGGGCCGGGGAGCAGGCCCTGTGGCTGGTGGCGCGCGGCGCGCGCCTGGTCGGCGGGCGCTCGGCCGGCGGGCGGCTCCTGATCCAGACCCGCATGCCCGACCACCCGGTCGTGGTCGCCGCCCGGACGGGCGACGCGCGCGCCGCCATGGAGGCCGAGCGCGGCCCGAGGGAGGCTCTCGGCTACCCGCCGTTCGGGGCGCTGGCGGTGGTCTCGGGCCCGGAGCCGGCGGTCGTCGCGGCGTGCTCGGTCCTGGACGGCGCGCCGGGTGTCGAGGTCCTCGGCCCGAACCCGCACGGACGCGGGGCCCGGGCACTGGTCCGGGCCGCGACCGTCGACCGGCTGGCCGACGCGCTGGGCCCGGCCCGGCGGGCCGGGCGGGCCCGGGGCCGGCTGCGAGTCGAGGTCGATCCGCGCCGCGTGTGATCCGGCCCGCGCGCGACCGAGCCGAAAGGGCGACGGGCGGAAGGTTCCCGGGGGGTTGGCGGTTACCCTGGGGCGATGCCCCCCCTCTCCATCCGCTTGTTCGGCGACCCCGTGCTCAAGCAGCGGGCCCGTGAGGTCGAGGAGCTCAACGGCTCCCTGGCCGGTCTCGTCGAGACGATGTACGAGACCATGTACGACGCCGTCGGCGTCGGCCTCGCGGCGCCGCAGGTCGGGGTGGGCCGGCGCCTCTTCACCTACGACCTCGGCGACGGCGACGGGCCGCGCGTGGTCGTGAACCCGGTGATCGTCGAGTCGTCGGGGGAGTCGGTCTTCGACGAGGGCTGCCTGTCGGTGCCGGGGCTGAGCCTCGAGATCGTGCGCCCGCAGCGGGTGGTGGTGCAGGGCGTCGACCTCGACGGCAAGGAGGTCGTCTTCGACGACGACGACTACCTGGCCCGCGTCTTCCAGCACGAGCTCGACCACCTCGACGGCGTGCTCATGATCGACCGGGTCGAGGGCGACGCTCGCAAGCAGGCGCTACGACAGCTCCGCGAGCGCGACCTGGAGGCCGAGGCCCGGGCCGCCCGTCAGAACCGCTCCGGGGACGCGCGGCTCTGAGGCTCGTCTACCTCGGAACGCCGGCAGGAGCCGTCCCTCCGCTGCGGGGCCTGGTCGACGCCGGGCACGAGGTGGCGCTGGTCGTGACCCAGCCCGACCGCCGCCGGGGCCGCGGCGGGCGTGTCCGGCCGAGCCCGGTGCGGGAGGCGGCCGCCGACCTGGGCCTGCCGGTCGTCACACCGGCACGGGGGCGCGAGGCCGTCGAGCCGGTGCGCGCCGCGGGGGCCGACGCCGGGGTGGTCGTGGCCTTCGGCCAGATCCTTCCCGCCCCGCTGCTGGAGGCGGCGCCCCTCGGCTTCGTCAACGTGCACTTCTCGCTGTTGCCACGCTGGCGGGGGGCCGCACCCGTCGAGCGGGCGATCCTGGCCGGCGACCGCGAGACGGGCGTCTGCACGATGCGCGTCGTCCCCGAGCTCGACGCCGGGCCCGTGTACCGCTGCTCCCGCACCCCGATCGGCCCCGACGACACGGCCGGCGACCTCCACGCCCGCCTGGTCGAGCTCTCGGTCCCGCTGCTGCTGGCGACCCTCGACGACCTGGGCCGGGTCGAGCCGGAGCCCCAGGCCGGTGAGCCCACGTACGCCGAGAAGCTGACCGTCGAGGAGTTCCGCCTCGATCCGGGCAGCCCGGCGGCCCGGCTCCACCGGCTGGTGCGGGCCGGGAACCCCCGTCCCGGCGCGTGGCTGACGGTCGACGGCCGGCGGCTCAAGGTGTGGCGGGCCCGCGTCGACGGCGACCGGTTCGTGCCCGAGACCGTCCAGCCCGAGGGGGGCCGCCCCATGGACTACGCCGCCTGGCGGGCCGGGCACGGGGCCGCCGACCCGTTCGGGCGGGCCGTGGAGGCAGCAGGCGCCGACGGAGGGCCACGCCCGCGGGGCCTCGCCGGTCGCGGGGATGCCTCCCGGTAGCCTCGGGTCCATGAAGCTCGCGCCTTCCATCCTCTCCGCCGACTTCGCGGAGCTCGCCGCCGAGGTCGATCGGGTGCGCGACCACTCCGACCTCCTCCACGTCGACGTGATGGACGGTCACTTCGTGCCCAACCTGACCATCGGGCCGCCGGTGGTCGCCGCGCTGCGGCGCCGCACCGAGCTGTTCCTCGACACCCACCTCATGGTCGACAACCCGGCCGACCTCCTCGACGACTTCGCCAAGGCCGGCGCCGACCGCTGCATCGTCCACGTCGAGCTGGGCGACCCCCGGCCGTGCTTCGACACGATGCGCGCCCGCGGCATGGGGGTGGGACTGGTGTTCAACCCCGACACCCCTCTCGACGCGGTCGAGCCCTACCTGGGCGAGATCGATCTCTTGCTCTTCATGAGCGTCTTCCCCGGATTCGGGGGCCAGGCCTTCATCCCGTCGGTGCTGGAGAAGCTCCAGGCGGCGCGGGGGTTGGTCGACGAGCGCGGCCTCGCCGTCGAGCTCGAGATCGACGGCGGCATCAACGAGGAGACGGCCCCGGCCGCGGCGGCCGCGGGCGCCGACATCCTCGTGGCGGGCAGCGCGATCTTCCACGCCGACGACCCGGCCGCCGCCGCGGGCAGGTTTCGGGCCGCGGCGGAGGCGGGGCGGTCCGGACG
>JADLDD010000045.1 GCA_020846855.1 Acidimicrobiia bacterium
CGGTGAGCGGCGGCGACCCGAGATCTCCTCACCGGCTGCGCTCGGAGAAGCCCCGCCGACAGCACGGAAGACCCGGGTTCGACTCCCGGCACCTCCACCACCACGGCCGCTGAGATGGAACCACGGCCACCGGGGCGGCTCGAGGCCGGCCCGCACCTCGGCAATCGCCGTCGTCCTTCGAGGCCGTGTTCCAGGCGGCCCCGCTGTGGTCGACCCGATCGGCGGGCCGTCTCAGGCGGCGCGGATCGTGGCGGTGTACTCGGCGTAGGCCGCCGCGCCGGCGGTGCGCAGGAACTCGGCGAACTGGTCGGGCAGGGTGCAGAGGAACGCCTCGCGCGCCGGGGCGGGCATGTCCTCCATGAGCATCCCCATCACCGTCGGGCGGGCGTCCTCGGGCATGGCGGTGCTCGCGTACCCGACGAAGGCGCCCCACTCCTCGGGGGTGAGGTGCTCGGCGATGATCGGCAGCGGCTCGCCCTCCTCGACCTCGGCGTGGCTCACCAGCGCGCCGGTGAACGCGTCGAGCGCGTCGGCGAGAGCCGCGCCCGACGCCGCGTCGGGCGAACCCTCCCACCCGTCGACCCGGTCGCGGACCGGACGCTCCAGCTCGTGCACGCCGGCGTGCTGGCGCAGCATCGTCTCGACCAGCTCACGGGACTCGGGGGCGCGTTCCGGCAGCACCGACCAGATGAACCGCTCCTCGGCGTCGTGGTGCACCTGCACCAGGTCGAGCACCAACCGCAGGTGCTTCGCCAGGAGGCCGGCCCGGTCGGCATCGCCGTCGGCGACGCCCCGGATCAGGCCGGTCGTGAGCGGCAGCTCACGCCGGAAGATCTGGTGGGTCCCGGTCATGCCTGGGGTCACCACCGCGAGCGAGAGAGTCGATCCTTCGTTCGATTCGGCCATCACAGCAGCTCCGATCCCGCCGCCGTCCTCCGGCGGCGCCGTACTCCGATTCGACTCTATGGGCGTGGAGCACGTGCACCTCGAGTGGTGGGGCCCGCCCGGCGACGATCCCCCGGAGGTCAGGGCGTGACCCGCTCCACGAACTCCAGCACCGCTTCGTTGAAGACGTCGTTGCGGTCGCCGGCGACCATGTGCCCGGCGCCCGCGACGTCGACCACCTCGGCGTGGGGCACCAGCGTCCGTAGCTCCTCGACCGACGCTTCGCTCACGATGTCGCTCATGCGGCCGCGCACCAGCAGCGTGGGGATCTCCACCCGGGCGGCGGCCTCCGCCAGCCGGCGGTGGTTGACGGGGCCCCGCTGGCCGTCGATCCCGCTCTCACCCCCGAGGAAGCGGGGGTCCCAGTGCCAGTACCAACGGCCGTCACGGAGGCGCAGGTTCTTCCTCAGGCCCGAGAGGTCCTGGGGGCGGGGCCGGTTCGGGACGAAGGCGGCGATGGCGTCGGCGGCGTCGTCCAGCCGCTCGAAGCCGTCGGGGTTCGCGGTCATGAAGGCACGGATCCGCTCGACTCCCCGGGCTTCGATCGTGGGCGCCACGTCGACGAGCACGAGCGCGCTCGCGATCGACCGGTCGGTCTCGCCCACGGCGATGAGGGATGCGATCCCTCCCAACGACGCGCCCACGAGCACGGGCGGGCGGGCCAGCGCGCCCGCGACGGCCCGCACGTCGCCGGCGAACGCGTCGGCGGTGTAGTCGCCGTCGGGCGCCCAGTCGCTGTCGCCGTGGCCGCGCAGGTCGACGCACCAGGTGTGGTAGCCGCGCCGGGCGAACACCTCGCCGGCCGTCCCCCACGCGTGACGGGTCTGCCCCCCGCCGTGCAGGAACACGACGGGCGAGCCCTCCGGCAGCCCGTAGGCAGTGGCGGCGAGTTCCAGCCCCTCGCCCCGGATCCGGACGTCGGCCACCGCCACGGCGTCCGCGGCCTCGGCGGCGGCGGCGTCGGGGGGCTCGGCAGGCTCGACCATGCCCCCGAACGTACCCGCCTCGCATCCGCCGGCACCCCACGCGCCATCCCCCGTCGACCCCGTCGGCGAGCGGGCACGCTCGGGCCCAGCCGGTCCATGTACTCCGAGGATCCCGGGTGCCGGTACCGTCGTCGGCGTGACCGGCAACCGTTGGCTGCGCAAGATCGCCGAGGACCCGCAGCACTCCCACTGGTACGTCGAACGGTTCCGGGCCAAGGCCGCGGCCGGCGAAGACCTCCACGGCGAGGCCCGCCTCGTGGACGCGATGGCGCCCCGGGGGGCGAGGATCCTCGACGCCGGATGCGGCAGCGGCCGGGTGGCGGGCCGCCTGGCCGAGCTCGGGCACCGGGTGGTGGGGGTCGACGTCGACCCCGTGCTCGTGGCGGCCGCCGAGGAGGACCACCCCGGGCCGGCGTGGGTCGTGGCCGACCTCGTCGAGCTCGACCTGGCCTCGCGCGGCTTCCCCGACCCGTTCGACTCCGTGGTCTGCGCCGGCAACGTGATGGCGTTCCTCGACCCGGCGACCCGCCGGACGGTCCTCGCGCGCCTGCGCTCGCACCTGGCGCCCGGCGGGCGGATCGCGCTGGGCTTCGCCGCCGGTCGGGGCTACGAGTTCGACGACTTCTTCGAAGACGTAACCGCCACCGGCCTGCGCGAGGAGCTCCGGCTCTCGAGCTGGGACCTCCGCCCGTTCACCCCGGGGTCCGGGTTCCTCGTCGCCGTCGTCGGCCGCTGACGCGGGTGCCGCGCCGGCCGTCAGGCCGGCGGGGTGCGGAGCTTGAACACGACGCCGGACGGGTCGGCGACCGTCGCCATGGTGCCGTAGGGGGTGTCCTGGGCCGCCGCCACCACCGACCCGCCGAGGGCCGTCACCCGCTCCGCCGAGGCCCGCACGTCGGCCACGGCCCAGTACACCGACCACGACGGGCTCACCCCCGGGGGCAACCAGGCGGCAGCCTCCATGATCCCGGCCCGGTCGGTGTCGCCACCCTTCTCGTGCACCGTCGTGTAGGTCATCGGGCCGTCCTCGATGCCGTCGCCCGCCACGAGCCCGAAGACCGAGCAGTAGAAGTCGACGGCGCCCTCACCCTCGCGGGTGTGCAGCTCGAACCAGCTCGGCGCGCCCGGCTCCTCCACCGTGGTGAACCCCGGGAAGGATCCCGCCTGCCACGCCCCCACCCCGGCACCGCTCGGGTCGACCAGGAACAGGGACACGCCCAGGTCGGCCACGGGCATCGGCCCGACGGCGACCTGCGCTCCGGCCCCGGTGGCCCGGTCGGCCAGGGCGGCGGCGTCGTCGGTGGCGAGGTACACGTTCCACGCGTGGACGGCATCCTCCGCGCCCGGGTAGGGCCCCATCCCGCCGGCCACCGGCTCGCCGTCGCGTAGGAACATGAAGTAGCCGCCGAACTCCGCACTGGGCTCGTTCGCCTCCCAGCCGAACAGCCCGCCGTAGAAGCGACGCGCGGCGTCGACGTCGGGGGTGAAGAGCTCGACCCAGCAGGGAGCTCCGGCAGAAGTGCGGTCGCGCTGCGTCATGCGGGTCCTCCGATCGGTTCGGGGCCGGTGCCGGCGTGCGGGCCGGCGCCGGATCCCGGCGGGTTCCTCGTTGCGACGGGCGACGGCCGCGGGATTCATCGGTGCGAGCCCGCACCCGCCGCGGCCTCCGGACACCCGCCGGGGCCTCCCGACGCCCACCCCGCCGCCGCGGCCGGTGCGCAGGCCGGCAACGGCGGAACGCCTCGCCGGTCGCCGCCCGGGCTACGCGTCGAGGTGGAGCGGGAGGCCGAACGCGGGGAAGAGGCGTTCGGGGTCCATCATCGCCAGGAAGAAGCTCATCGCCGTGATCCGGCCGCCGGCGACGTCGAGGACCTGGATCGCCCAGGGAGCCCAGCCGCCCGCCGGGTCGGGCCGGTACTGGCCGAACCCGGGGCGGCCGTTGGCCCGTACGGGCACCAGGCGCGAGCCCCGGCAGCCGCTCGGGCCGGGCTGCACCATCCACTCGACGATGTGGTCCGCGCCCCGCAGCCACAGCTCGAACGGCGGCATCGACTGCACGGCGTCGGCGTGCAGCAGCTCCACCAGCGCGTCCATGTCGTAGCGCTCGAAGGCGTCGACGTAGCGGGCCAGGAGCTCGCCGTCGTCGCCGGAGAGCTCGGCCGCGACCGCCGGAGGTGAGCCCTCGGCCGCCGGGTCCGACACCCGCGCCAGGGTGGCACGCGCCCGCTGGAGCGCGCTGTTGACCGCCGGGACCGTGGTCTCCAAGAGCGCAGCCGCGTCGCGGGCGGGCCACGCCAACACCTCGCAGAGGATCAACGCCGCGCGCTGGCGGGCCGGCAGGTGGGTCAGGGCGGTCACGAACGCGAGGCGGATCGACTCCCGGTACGCGGCGATCTCGGCCGGGTCCGACGTGTCGGGGGCGACCGCGGAGTCGGCGATCGGCGTGACCCAGGTCGCCTCCGGCCGCGGGGGACGGAGCAGCGTCTCGTCGGGCGGCGAAGCCGGGCCCATCTCCATGGGCCGGGCCCGGCGCTGGGCGTGGCGCTGCATGTCGATGCAGACGTTGGTGGCTATGCGGTACAGCCACGTCCGCACCTGCGAGCGGCCCTCGAAGCGCTCGGACGCCCGCCACGCCTTGAGCATCGTCTCCTGCACGGCGTCCTCGGCCTCGAAGCCGGAGCCGAGCATCCGGTAGCAGTAGCCGGTGAGCTCCCGCCGGTAGGGCTCGAGCTCGGCGATGGTGGGCGGGGACACGACCGTCATGGGTCGACGGTACCCGCCTCGTGACACGTTTGCATCGCGGTGTTAAGAAGCACTCATGACAATCAAGCCCGACGCCGCGTACCTCTCCGGGCTCGACTTCTTCGGCGACGTCGTCGCCCGGGTCCCGCCCGGCGCCTGGGAGCAGCCCTCGCCCTGCCGGGGCTGGACGGCGCGTGACGTGGTCGGCCACGTCGGCGGCGCGGTCCGCTTCGGCACCGGCCTGCTCGGCGGCTCCGCACCCGAGTGGCGGCCGGCCGATCCTCCGGGGAGCGACGTCGACGGCGACCCGGCCCGGTGGTGGGAGGCCCTGGTTCCCCCGGCCCGGGCGGCGCTGGAGGGCGTCGACCTGACGGCGGTGGTGGAATCGCCCTTGGGTCGGCGGACGATCGGCGAGGGGCTCGGCTTCCCGGCCGTCGACCTGTTCGTGCACGGTTGGGACCTGGGCCGGGCCGCCGGCCTGGCCGTCGAGATCCCCGCCGAGGCGATCGACTTCGCCCGGCGCATGCTGGCCGGCTTCCCCGACGAGCAGATCCGCGCCCCGAGCGTCTTCGGCGCCGAGGTCGACGCGCCTCCCGGCGCCACCGCCTCCGAGACGTTCCTCGCCTGGACCGGTCGCGACCCCCGCGGGTAGCGCGGCGATCCCGGCCGGGTCCGCGCCGCTGCGGACCCGGGACCGGCCAAGGTCCTACTCCCGTGCCCCTCGAGCCCGGTCGGCCGTGCCGCTCGGGCCGCTCGGGCCGACCTTTCCGACGTTTGCCGACCTTGCCGACCTTGCCGACCTTGGCGACCGAGGCGACCGAGGCGACCGAGGCGACCTTGCCGACCGGCCGGCGAGGGCAGTGACGAGAGCGCTTGACCTGCGCACACCAGTTCGGGTATATTAGCTCGAGTTCCACTCCACTTCCCCCACGGCGTCGTCTCTCGACGCCCTCGGTGGTCGCGTAGACCGTTGTGATCGGGGAGGTGAGGCAGGTGCAGGTTCTTGTCGACGGATCGGGCTTGCACCCAGCCGGCCCGGATCGCGACGCCGCGTCGCCGGCCGATCCGGTCCTGCTCCTGCGGGCGGCCGTCGACGCCTTGGCGCGGCTCGATCCGGTCGGGTTGGGCGACGCCGCGGTGGCCGACCTCACGATCGCCACCCGCCACGAGATCGACCGCCTCGAAGGCTGCTTCGCGCGGCTGGCCCGCACCGCCCACCGCCGGGGCGTCGGCTCGCAGTCCGGCGCGCCGTCGACCGCCGCGTGGCTGGCCCGGGCGGCAGGCATGCGCACCGGCGACGCGAGGGCCGCCGTCGAAGCGGGGGAGGCCTGCGAGCTGCTCGAGCGCACGGGGGGCGCCTGGCGCAACGGGGAGATCACGTCGGCCGCCGCCCGCACCCTCACGGGGGCCAGGGTGGAAGGGCACGATCCCGCCCTCGCCGCGTGCGAACCCGACCTGCTGCGCCTGGCCCGCGGCGGCGACCTGCCGGGCCTGCGGCGCGCCGCGGCCCGCTTCCGGAACCTGGCCCGCGCCGACGGCACCGCACCCCGCGTCCCCGACGGCCTCCACCTCTCGCGCACCTACGGCGGGCGGACCGTCCTCTCCGGCGACCTCGGCGATCTCGCGGCCGAGACCGTCGTCACGGCCGTCCACGCCTACACCGACCCACCGGCCGACGGCGACCGGCGGCCGGGCTCGCAACGCCGGGCCGAGGCCCTGGTCCGCATCTGCGAGACCGCCCTCGAGCACGCCCCCTCCGGGCGGGGCAACCGCAGCCAGGTGACCGTGGTCGTCGACTGGGCCACCCTCACCGGCGACGCTTCCGGTCGAGCCGACGGCCAGTTCACCGGGCCCCTCCACCCCCACGACGTCCGGCGCCTGCTGTGCGACAGCACCATCAGCCGGGTCGTCACCGGTCCCGACGGTCTACCCGTCGACACGGGCCGCGCCCGGCGCAACCCGCCGCCCCGGCTGCGCCGCGCGCTCGTCGCCCGTGACCAGGGCTGCCGGTTCCCGGGCTGCGACCGCCCGCCCGGGTGGTGCGACGCCCACCACGTCCATCACTGGGCCGACGGCGGATCCACCGACCTTCGGAACCTGATCCTGCTGTGCGCTCACCACCACCGCGTCGTCCACCAACCCGGGTGGACCACCCGCTTCGACGGCGACCGGATCCACATCCGCGGCCCCGACGGCACCCGACCACCCTGACCGTGCCGGCCGGCCCGGAGGCCCGGGGAGCGTGGGCCCTCGCGGGCGGATCCGGGCTCGACGGTCCGCCGGGTCTGGGGTGGGGCCCCACTAGCGTCACAGCGGTCGACGGCGGCAACCGAGGAGGCGCTGCGGATGGGTCTGGTGTCGCGGGTGCCGGCGCCCGGTCGCGCCCACTACGGCGCGCGCCGCGCGGGCGCGCCGGTGGCCGCCGCCGTGCTCGCGGCCACCCTCGGGGTGGCACCGCTGGTCGGCTGCAGCACCGGCTCCGGCGGATCGGGGGCCGGCGGCTCGGGGGCGTCGAAGCGGCCGACGACCACCACGACGCTGCCACCGAGCGCCTCGGCCTACTTCACGGCCATGGTCGAGGGAGGAGCCGTGGGGGCGCTGAAGATGGCGGCCGCGGCCGCGCCGGGGAGCCCGGCCCGCCTCTACGCCGAGCACCTGGGCCGCCTCGCGAACCTCGGCGTGAAGCCGGCCCCGCCGTGGGCGACCGGCACCCCCGGCACGACCACGACGACGACCACGGCGACCACCACCACCACGACCACCCCGACCACCACGACCGCGCCGCCGTCCGGTGCCCCAACCGCCGGCACGTCCCCGTCCCCGGCGCCGGCCCCGCCGGCGTCCGCGGGCACTCCCGAGCCCGCCGCGCCGGCCACCACGCCTCCCCCTCCCCCACCCACGAACCCTCCCCCGCCCCGGCTCGAGCCTCGCGGCGACGGCTTCCGCGTCTGCTCGGGTTCCCTGTGCGAGCGCTACGACGACCTCTCGTTCACCGACGGGCTCGTCGCCGACTTCCAGCGTGGTGGGCGGCCCCTGGCCGAGCACTTCGCCCCGCCCGGTCCACCCGTCACCCACGACGGGCTGACGGTCCAGCTCACCGGCGCCTCGGCCGACGCGCTGGGCCGGCTGGTGGTGGTCGTCCGGGCCACCAACGGCAGCGGCACCCGGTGGAACCTCGCCTACGAGCAGCGTCTCGTGGGGGCCGGCGGGAAGGCGCAGGGCAGCGGCGGGGTGATCATCGGCCCCTCGGCCCTCGATCCGAAGCAGGCCGTGGACCTCGCGTTCCCGTTCCCCGGCGGATCGCTCGGGGGTACCGTTCACCTCACGACGTTCCTCGGCGGGGTCTCCGATCCGGCGGCAAAGGTCGTCTACTTCGACCTGCCCCTGGGATGAACCGACCAGAGCCGGCGCCGGCCTCGGCACCGGCCGGCGGGAGGATTACGAGATGAGCTTCCTGCTCGACCCACCGCTCCGGGGGGCGACCGGCGCGGTAATCGAATCGGCGGTCCCCGGCCGCCGCTCGGCCCGCGCCGCCGACGCCGCCGCCCTCGCCGTGTTCCTCGGGTTCTCGGCCGCGCTCTACGCCCGGGCTCCGGGCCTCGGCTTCCTGTGGCGCCCGTTCCGGGCCCGGGACGGGCGCGACTTCATGGTCAACTCCGGGGTCACCCGAATCCCCACCGACCCGACCTCGCACACCGTGCACGCCGCGGCGGCGACCATCTTCGCCACCTACCCGGCCTGGCTCGCGGTGGGGCACCTCCTGGCCCGAGCCGCACGCGGCCGCGGCCGGCCCGGCCGCGCCGGCTGAGCGCCGGGAGCGGGCCGGCTACCCGAGGCGCTCCAGGGCGCGGTCGAAGCAGAACCGTGGGGCGTTGACCGGGTTGCACCGCGCGACCGTGCCGCCGGGGATCGCCACGTAGTACTCGGTGCCGAAGCGCGCCGCGATCCCGGGGGCCGGGTAGTCGGTGCTGACCCACTGCGCGCCGCTCGCCAGCGCGGCGTCGCGCATGGTGGTGTCGCCGGTGCGGGCCTGCTCGGTGTCGGCGTCGGCCCGGGTGCGGACCACGTAGCCCCGCCGCACCAGGTCGGTGATCTCGGCCTGGTTGGCGGCGCCGACCGGATCGTTGCGCTTCACGAACGCGGCGTCGGCGTCGCCGGGCTCGGCGTTGGTGAACAGGACCCGGCCCCGCAGCGAGGGATGCCCCTCGAGGTAGGTCTGGCGGTAGGAGCCGCCGTTGTCCATGAGGAACATCACCTTGCCCTTCGCCCGGGCCAGGGTCGGCCAGCCCTGCCGCAACACCGCTTCCTCCAGCGTGGCGTGGCGACCGCGCACGTCGTCGGGGGTGATGAGCTGGCGGGCCGGGAACACCGACCGGATCTCGGCGTCGAGCTCGTCCATGCGGGCCGCGTCGAAGGGCGGGGGGACCACGAACGGGAGATCGACGCCCGGGATGACGATCGGCGTGTCCTTGAGCTCCACGAGGACCGCGATCGGCAGGTGTCCCGGGTTGGCGTCGGACCAGGCCTTCACACCCTCGAGGCAGGCGACGAAGGTCAGGCAGGTGGTGTGGTAGTCGATGTCCTGGATGTGGAGGACCTTGATCCCCGGTTCGCTCATCGCCGGCTGGTCGTAGGGCGGCTCGCCCACCGCGGCCCGGATCAGCGGGTCGGCGTAGAGGCCGCCGTCCGGGTCGGCGAACACGTCGAGCTCGATCTGGCGCACGTTCTGGGTGGCGAACTGCTCCGGCAACGGAAGGTGCCCGTACTCGAGCGACCGCTGGCCGGCCGGGTCGACGGATTCCCGGATGGCGGCCTCGAGCGGGGGCGCCTCGACGTGGTAGCTGTTGTGGCTCCCCACGACCTGGACCTGGTTCAGGTGCACCACCCGGGCGACCTGCGCGACCGGCGGCCGCGGCCCGCCCGGGCCGCCGGGCGGGAAGCAGGCGGTGGCCACCAGGCCGGCGGCCAGGGCGACCCCCGGCAACAGGACCCACCCGCCACCCCGGCGGTGGCGCCGTCCCCTGACGTCCTTGTCGTCGTCGTGCACGGCGTGCTCCCCGGCGTGCTTCACGGTAGTCCCCTCGTGTCGCGAATACGTCCAAACTACGCACTTCGCGGCGGTCGCGGCAAGACCCCGGCCGGCCGCGGGCGCTGATAGCTTCACCGCCATGGCCGATTACGAGATCCCGCCGCCGGAGCCCAAGGAGATCGACGAGACGAACGCGATGGAGCTTCGCATCCTCGCCGACAACGCCGTCCTCAAGGGCCAGCCCTACAACGACGAGCACTGCCAGAACTGCCTCTACTACCTCAACCCCGACGACCTGATCTCGTACTGCTGGCACCCGAAGCTGCGCATCCTCGTCGGCGCCGAGTGGTGGTGCCAGTGGTGGGAGAAGATCCCCGAGGCCTGACCGTCCCCCGCCGCGTCCGGCCCCCCGCCGGCCACCTACGCCGCTACTCGAGGGCCAGGAACAGGGCCGCGTAGCGCTCGAGGTGCCGGTCGCCGAGGAACTCGGCGTGGGCCCGCTCGTAGGCCGCGGCGCCGAGCCGTGCGGCCAGGACGGGATCGGCGAGCAGGGAACCGACGGCCGCGCCGAACGCCTCGAGGTCGGTGGGATCGTCGATCAGGAGCCCGTGGCGACGATCGACGATCTGGTCGGTGATGCCGCCCACCCGGCTCGCCACCACCGGGCGGTGCTTCCACATGGCTTCGAGCACCGTGAGGCCGAAGCCCTCGGCCAGGCTCTTCTGGGCCACCACCGCGGCGTGGCGCTGGAGCGCGTTGGTGATGATCGCGACCTCGTCGGGGTCGTGCATCGGGACGCAGGCCAGGTGGATCCGGTTGCGGACCGCCTCGGGGAACGACCGCCACAGCTCCACGCACTCGTCGAGGACCGGGCCGCCCTCCGGGTCGTCGGCGACGCCGTGCACCGACGGCCCCATGAGCGTGAGGTGCGCCCCGTGGCTCCGGTCGACGTGGTCGGCGAACGCCCGCATGACGCCCGGCATGTCCTTCATGCGGTCCCAGCGTGAGACCTGGACGAGCAACGGAGCGTCGTCGGGCGGGGGCGGGCCCGTCTGGAGCACGTCGACACGCCGGTCGACGCGACCGCGGGAGCCGTCGCGGCGGGTGAAGACCGTCGACGGCTCCTCCCGGCCGCCGTCGGCCACCAGGCCCGTGTAGACGAGGATGCCCCGGACCTCCTCCGGCGACAGGGCCTGGTTCTTCGCCGCGAACGGGTCGAGCGACGGGGTGATCACGTGCACGAGAGCGGGATCGATCCAGTCGGGGGCGAACTCACGGCGGGTGAACACGAAGGCCTCGACGTCGTCGAGGTAGGGCCGCAGGAACTCCCAGCCCCTCGCGGTGTGCTCGTTGGATTCGTCGCACCCCACGTGGCAGCGCCACACGACGCGCGCGCCCTCCTCGCGCAGGCGCGCCGCCAGGCCGGCGGTCTGGGGGTCGTGGAGCAGGACGATGTCGCCGGGAGCCACCACCGAGAGCATCTCGTCGGCGTTGGGGCGCAGGGCCTCCTCGTACGCTGCGTGCTCCGCCGGCCCGAGCGGTCCGCCGTCGCCGGGCACGCCGTAGAGGTGGTTGTGGATCCGCTTGGTGATGTCGAAGAAGGCGGGGGTGCCGTCGATCACGTGCCAGCGGGCGTCGACCCCCCCCCCCCGGGCGTAGGCGAGCAGCGTCTGGAGCAGCTCGGCCACGCCGCCCCCCGTGGCCGTCGAGTTCACGTTGACCACGCGGCGGCCGTCGAGGAGCCGGCGCGCCGCGACGGCCGCGGTCTCGAACTCCTGGGCCCGCACGGGGCCGATGAGCTCCATGAGCCGCACCGGGTCGAGGGCCTGGATGTCGACTTCCTGCACCGGGGTCCTCCCCACGACCGGGTCGACGGATCGTAGTGCTCCCCCGGTCAGGAATACTGGGCCTCGTGACGGCGTCGAAGCCGGGAGTGCTGATCAGGAGCGGGGCCCGATGATGGGCGCGGGGGGCGCGCCGAGCTGGCACATGATGCGGTCGTTCCGCCGCGACCCGTCGGTCACGAAGCGCAAGCTCCCGCCCGGGATGGTGCGGCGCATCGCGGCCTTCGCCCGGCCCTACCGGCGCCGGATCGCGGTGCTGGTCGCCCTCCTCGCCGTCGACGCGGCCCTCGGGGCCGCGGTCCCGCTCCTCTTCCGGTCGATCATCAACGACGGGATCCTCGGAGAGCGCCCCGGCCTGGTGCTGGCGCTCGCGTCGATCGCGGCCGGGATCGCGGTGGTCGACGCGGCCCTGTCGCTCGTCGAGCGGTGGTTCTCGGCCGGGATCGGCGAGGGCCTGATCTTCGACATGCGGACCCGGGTGTTCGCCCACATCCAGCGGATGCCGATCGCGTTCTTCACCCGCACCCAGACCGGGGCGCTGATCAGCCGCCTCGACAACGACGTGCTCGGCGCCCAGTCGGCGTTCACCGGCACGCTCACCAGCGTCGTCACCAACGTGTTCACGGTGAGCATCACCCTGGGCGTGATGTTCACCCTGTCGTGGAAGATCACGCTGGTCTCGCTGCTGCTGCTCCCCCTGTTCGTGTTCCCCGCCCGGTGGGTGGGCCGCCGCCTACAGGTGATCACCCGCGAGAGCTACGACCTGAACGCGGCGATGACCACCACCATGAGCGAGCGCTTCAACGTGGCCGGCGCGCTGCTCACCAAGCTCTTCGGCCAGTCGTCGCGCGACGAGGCCGTCTTCGCGGAGCGGGCGGGACGGGTGCGCGACATCGGCGTGAGCTCCGCGCTCTACAGCCAGGTGTTCTTCGCGGCCATGCTGCTCGTCGCGTCGCTCGCCACCGCGTTGGTGTACGGGTGGGGCGGCTGGATGGCGGCGCGCGGCGCGCTCGACGTGGGTACGGTCGTGGCGCTCACCGCCTACCTGGCCCGGCTCTACGGGCCCCTCACCTCGCTGTCGAACGTGAACGTCGACGTGATGACGGCCCTGGTGTCGTTCGAGCGGGTGTTCGAGGTGCTCGACCTCGCGCCCATGGTCGCCGACCGCCCGGGCGCGAAGCCCCTACCCGCCGGTGCCGACACCATCGAGCTCGACGCCGTCGACTTCCGCTACCCGACGGCGGCGGAGGTCTCGCTGGCGTCGCTCGAGGCGGTGGCCGTCCTCGACTCCACCCCCGACCGCCAGGTCCTGCACCACGTCAGCTTCCGGGCCGAACCGGGCGAGATGGTGGCGCTGGTGGGTCCCTCCGGAGCGGGCAAGACCACCATCAGCCAGCTCGTGACCCGCATGTACGACGTGACGGGCGGCGCGGTGCGCATCGGAGGTCACGACGTTCGCGACGTGACCCAGGAGTCGCTGCGGGCCGCGATCGGCGTGGTGACCCAGGACGCCCACATGTTCCACGACACGATCCGGGCCAACCTGCTCTACGCGGCGCCGGAGGCCGGCGAGGCGGAGCTCCACGAGGCGATCGAGGCGGCCCAGCTCGGCGCGCTCCTGCGCTCCCTGCCCGACGGGCTCGACACCCTCGTCGGCGACCGCGGCTACCGCCTGTCGGGCGGTGAGAAGCAACGCCTCGCCATCGCGCGGCTGCTGCTCAAGGGCCCGAGCCTCGTGGTGCTCGACGAGGCCACCGCGCACCTCGACTCCGAGTCGGAGCTGGCGGTACAGGCCGCGCTCCGGGTGGCGCTGGCCGGCCGTACGTCGCTGGTGATCGCGCACCGGCTCTCGACGGTCCGCGAGGCCGACACCATCATCGTCCTCGACGGGGGGCTGATCGTGGAGTCCGGACCGCACGCCGAGCTGCTCGCGCGCGACGGCTTCTACGCCGAGCTCTACCGGACCCAGTTCCTGGGCGACGGCACCGAGGCCGGAGGGGTCGCACCCCCCGAGGGCGTCGGCGGGCACGACCTCGCCTAGGACCCACGGTCCGGACCCCGGTCTCCCGGCGCCGACCCCCTGGCGCCGACCCCCCCGGCGCCTGCCCTCCCGGGGCTCGCCCTGCCGGCGCCCGTCCCACCTGGCCCCCGGCACCGGCCCCCGGCGTCGCCCCGCGGACACTCCGCTGACGAAGGTCCCGGTGCACCCGGCCGGGTCGCGGACCTTCGACCCTTCGCAGCGCCCGGCCTCCGTGGTTGGCTGGACACGATATAGTCGTATCCGATCGTGTTGACGGCTCACATCGGTGTTCTCGATGTGAGCCCGCGGCCCCGGAGGTGCGGGAATGGAGTCGGTGACGCGGCGTTACCTGCTGAGGGCGGCGCTTGCCGTCCCCGGCCTGGCCGGCCTCGGGTGGGCCGCCGGGCGCCTCCAGTCGACCGGCGGGATCCTGCGCCCGCCCGGCCGGGGCTCGAGCACCGACGCCTGCGCCCGCTGCGGTCGGGGCGGACACACGATGCTCGACCGCTCCTGCCCCGACGACCCCGGGGTGCTCTGATGGCCGTCGACCGCCGCGACTTCCTCAAGGGTGCGGCCGGCGTGGCCGGCGTCGCCGCCGGCGCGGGCGCGACCACCGTGGCCCGGCCCCAGGTCCGCCGGGGCCGGGGTCGCGAGCCCTCCGAGACCGTCGACCGGGTGGTGCGCACCACCTGCTCGCCCAACTGCACCGGTTCGTGCGGCCAGCTCGCCTTCGTGCGCGACGGCCGGATCGTGAAGATCCAGCAGGCCGCCGACTACCCCGACGCCGCCTACAACCCCCGCGGCTGCATGAAGGGCCTCTCGTACCACCTACAGCTCTACGGCGAGGACCGCATCACCACGCCGCTCATCCGCACCGGGGAGCGCGGTTCGGGCCACTTCCGCAAGGCGTCGTGGAGCGAGGCCCTCGACCGGGTCGCCGACGGCTTCAAGGAGATCGGCGAACGCCACGGCTGGGACTCCATCCACGTCTTCGGCCAGGTGCCCGGGTCGGGCTACATCCAGAAGGGCGCCAACTACCGGGCCAGCGCGGTCCTGGGTATGACGCACGGCACGTCGTTCGACTTCAACGGCGACCTACCCATGGGCATGCCGATCACCTTCGGGGTCCAGAACGCCGAGCACGAGGCCAAGGACTGGGCGAACAGCCGGTTCCTCCTCCTGGTCGGGGCCAACCCGATCGAGACCCGGATCCCCGACGCCAAGTTCCTGCTCGACGCGGCCGACAACGGCGCCCGGATCGTCGTCGTCGACCCGACGTACTCGGGCACCGCGGCCAAGGCCGACACCTGGATACGGATCCGGCCCGGCACCGACGCCGCCTTCGCGCTGTCGCTGGCCTGGACGATCCTCGACGAGGGGCTCGCCGACCTCGACTTCATGCGCACCTACACCGACGCCGCCCTGCTGGTCCGCTCCGACACGGGCCGGCGGCTCCGCGAGGCCGACCTGCGCCCCGGGGGATCCCCCGACCGCTACGTGGTGTGGGACCGGGCGGGCGACGGGCCCGTGACCATCGGCACCGACCGCCTCGGCCTCCCCGACGGTGTCGACGCCGCCCTCGACGGCCGCTACGAGGTGACCCTCGCCGGCGGTGGGAGCGCGGAGGTCACGCCCGGCTTCGCCCGCGTGCGGGCCGAGCTCGGCCGCTGGACGCCCGAGGCGGCGGAGAAGGTCACCGGCATCGACCCGGAGATGATCCGCAAGCTGGCCCGCGCCTACGCCACCGAGTCCCCCGCCGCGATCCTCATGGGCGGCGGCTCCAACCACTGGTACCACGGCGACCTCCAGGGCCGGGCCCTGGCGCTGTGCGCCGCCCTGACCGGCAACATCGGGCGCTCGGGCGGCGGGTTCTCGGTGTACGTGGGCCAGTACAAGGTGCGGGTCAACACGGCGCCGTGGTGGACCGCCGACGGCGAGGCCGCCAAGGTCGTCTCCAGCATCTACTTCCTGCGCGGCCCGACCGAGACGATGCACCCCGACGTGCCGTACCCGAAGGCCGGCTACAAGGGGCTGTTCTGCACCTTCGCCAACATGTTCGTGCAGTCGCCCGACCTCAACCGCCTCTACGAGACGCTCGACGGGCTCGACCTGATCGTGGTCGTCGACCACCAGATGACCGACACGGCGAAGTACGCCGACGTGGTGCTGCCGGCGGCGAGCTGGTACGAGAAGTGGGACCTCACGGCCACACCGCTCCACCCCTTCCTCCAGCTCCAGCAGCCCGCGGTGGAGCCGGTCGGCGAGTCACGCAGCGAGCTGTGGATGTGGCGCGAGATCGTGAGGCGGATCGACCCCGCTCGGGCCGAGAAGTACTTCGACCACGACGAGCTCGACGCGATCCGCATGATCCTCGAGGCGGGCGGCGGCCCGGGCGGACCGACCGAGGGCATCACCCTCGACGACCTCCGGCGTGGCCCCGTGCGCCTGAGGGTTCCCGATCCCGACGTGCCCTTCCTCGACCAGATCCGGAACCTCACGCCGTTCCCGCCCCGGTCGCTGCCCGCCAAGCTCGAGGCGACGAAGAAGTTCGTGCCCACGGGCCGGATCGAGTTCTACAAGGAGGAGGATCGCTTCCGCGAGCGGAGCGAGACCGTCCCCACCTACAAGCCGCCGCACGACGCCGGCGTGCAGGACCGGCGGAAGTACCCGCTCACGCTGCTCTCACCGCACTCGAAGTGGCGGATCCACTCCACCTACTCCAACAACCCCTGGCTGATCGAGATACACGGCGGCAAGCCGCCGGTCCTGATCCACCCCGACGACGCCCACGCCCGCGGCATCTCCGACGGCGACTCCGTCGAGGTCTTCAACGACCGGGGGCGGATCGTGGCCTGGGCCGAGGTCACCGAGGCCGTGAGCCCGGGGAGCGCCACCCTCTTCGAGGGCTGGTGGCCCCGGTTCTTCGAGAAGGGGCGCGGCGTCAACGACCTGACCGCCTCGTCGGTGAACCCGATCCACGAGGTGCACTACGTCCCGAACATGTGGTGCCCGTCCACGGGCTGGAAGGACTGCGTCTGCGAGGTGCGCCGTGCCTGACACCGAAGTCCGGACCGACGTCGTGACCGGCGTCCCGACCGACCGGCGGGAGTCCCGCGGCGCGAAGCGCTCGCCCGTCGACGCGCTGCCACCGGCGTCGCGCCGCTACGGCGAGATCGGGGACCGCTCCACGAAGCCCCGCTGGGGGATGGCCGTCGACATCGAGCGCTGCGTCGGCTGCTGGTCGTGCGCCGTCATCTGCAAGTCCGAGAACGACGTGCCGCTCGGGATGTGGTGGAACCGCATCCTGACCCGCGGCGACGACCTCGACCGGCCCGGCGAGGGCGAGCACGGCCACCTCGAGATGGAGTGGGTCCCCCTCGCCTGCCAGCACTGCGACGACGCCCCGTGCGAGAAGGTCTGCCCCACCGGTGCCACCTACATCGACAAGGAACGGCTGGTCCTCGTCAACCAGGACGACTGCATCGGCTGCCGCTACTGCATGGCGGCCTGCCCCTACGGAGTCCGGGTTTTCAACTGGGGGAAGCCGAAGTACCCCGTCGACGGTGGTACGGGGATGGTCGGGGCCCGACCCGTCGGCACCGTCGAGAAGTGCACCATGTGCGTGCACCGCATCGCCGAGGACCAGGTCCCCTCGTGCGTGTGGTCGTGCCCGGCCAACGCCCGCGTGTTCGGCGACCTCGACGACCCCGACGGGCGCCTGGTCAACCTGCTCCGGTCCCGGGGGGCCACGCGCCTCCTCGAGGACAAGGGGACCCGCCCGAAGGTCTGGTACCTGCAACCGCGCCGCCGGAGGCCGCTATGACCAGCATCGCCGCCGATCCCGCCGTCGCCCTCCGCGCCGAGGGGCCGTCGACCGCCTGGAGGGCGTGGGTCGGGGTGCTAGGCGTCGCGCTGGGGCTGGGTGCGTTCTGCTTCGCCTACCAGTGGGCCAACGGCCTCGGGGTGACGGGCCTCTCCAACACCGTCACCTGGGGGATGTACATCATCTCGTTCATGTTCCTGGTCGGCGCGTCGGCCGGGGGCCTCATCGTCGTGGCCGGAAGCGAGCTGGTCGGCTCCGAGCGCTTCGCCTCGCTGAACCGCCTCGCGGTGCTCGTGTCGGGGGCGGCGATCCTCACCGCGACGGGCACGATCCTCCCCGACCTCGGCCGTCCGCAGATGGCGTGGAAGATGATCGTCCATCCTCACTGGACGTCGCCGTTGATGTGGGACATGGTCGTGATCCTCGTCTACCTGAGCATCGCGGCGGTCGACCTGTGGATCCTGACCCGCCCCACGGTGTCGGGCTCGGCCCTGCGCCGGATGGCGGTGATCACCCTCCCGGTGGCGATCCTCGTCCACTCGGTGACGGCGTGGATCTTCGGGCTCCTGGTCGCCCGCCCGTTCTGGAACACGGCGCTGCTGGCCCCGATGTTCATCACGTCCGCGCTGGTGTCGGGGACCGCGCTCGTGGTCGTGATCGCCCACGTCGTGGAGCGCACGACGGGCGTCCGCTTCGGCGACGAGCACACGCTGGGCGACCTCGGGAAGCTGATCGTGTGGTTCATCGCCGTCGACGCGTTCCTGCTCGGCACCGAGATCCTCACCATCTACGCGTCCCGGGTCCCCGACCACCTCGACCAGCTGAACGTGATCCTCTGGGGCCGCCTGGCTCCGGTGTTCTGGGCCGAGGTGGCCCTCGGCGTGGTCGTGCCGTTCCTGATCCTGACCCGTCCGGCACTGCGGGCCCGGCGCGCCTGGCTGCTGACCGCGTGCTCGCTCGCGATCGTCGGGGTGTTCTTCAAGCGGGTGAACATCCTGCTGTCGTCGATGTTCGAGCCCCTGGTGGGCCTCGCACCCGGCATCCCCGGCGGGCGTCCCGGCCAGGCCTTCCGCCCGGACGAGATCTACATCCCGACCTGGGTCGAGTGGGGGATCCTCATCGGGATGGCCGGCTTCTTCTTCACCGTGGTGACGGTCGGGGTACGGCGGATCGTGCTCGACCGGGCCGCGGGCGCTCAGACCCGGGCCCGGGCGGCCTTCTCGCGGTACATGCGCCCGTCGGCGCAGCGGTAGAGCTCGTCGGGCTCGGTCCCGTCGACCGGGGCCACCGCCACCCCGATGCTCACCCGGGGGTGGATCGTGTCGCCGACGATCGTGAGGGGCTCGGAGAGGCCGCCGTGCAGGCGCCTCACCACCGCGTCGAGCTCGTCGACGCCGGTGGTGAGCAGCACCGCGAACTCGTCGCCGCCGAGGCGGGCGGCCACGTCGGACGCCCGCACCGCCTCCTGGAGCCGGCGGGCCACACCCCGCAGGGCCTGGTCGCCGTGGAAGTGCCCGAACGTGTCGTTGATCCCCTTGAAGTCGTCGACGTCGAGCAGCAGCAGGGCGAACGACGCGCCGACCCGCTCGGCCCGGGCACACTCCTGGGCCAGGCGCTCGAAGAGCGCGGCCCGGTTCGGCAGGTGCGTCAGTGGGTCGTGGTAGGCCTGGTACGTCAGCTCGTCGACCCGGCGCCGCTCCGCCTCCCGCAGCAGCGCGTTCTCCACCACCAGCGACCCCTGCCGGGCGAGCTGCTCGGCGATGCGCCGGTCGATGGGGCTCCAGTGCCGGCTGCGCTTCGGGTGGGAGCAGACCACCAGGCCGAGCGGGCCGGACCGGCTCATCAGCGGCAGCACGCTGTAGGAGCCGAGCTTCAACGACTCCACGAGGTCGGCGGGCAGGAGGTCGGACTCGCGGGCGTCCTCGACGAAGTACGGCTCGGCGACGCGGAGGGTCGCCCGCCAGATCTCGAACTCGTCGGGGTCGCGTCCCACGCAGTAGTCGCGCAGCAGAGCCAGGTAGGCGGGGTCGACTCCCACGCCGTCGACGTGGGTGATCTTGGCGTCGGCGACCGAGCCCAGGTAGATCGTCACGTGATCCGACGCCAGGGCGTTGCGGGCGACGGTCGCCAGCGCCCGGGCCGCGGCGTCGATCGAGTCGGCCGAGGATCCCTCGGCCAGCAGCATCCTCGCGGCGTCCGCCTCCCGGGCCCGGTCCAGGCTCTCCTCGGCCACGCGGGCGAGCTCCACCACCACCTCCACCTCGGCCACGGCCTCCTCGGCCCGGGCCAGGTCGGCGTCGTCGAAGGCGTGCTCGGGGCCGGCCTCCAGCAGCACCACCCCCAGCACCCCGGGTGCGGCTCCGACGGGTACCGCGAGGACCGAGCCCGCCGCGACGTGACCGCAGCGATCGTCGGGCGGAGCCTGCGACACGCCGCCCCGCACGGCCCGCCCGCACCGGACGGCCTCCTCGACCAGGCACACGCCGTCGCCGCAGTCGACCTCGTCCCCCGGCTCCCCCACCGGCGGCGACGGCCCCGGCGCGGCGGTGGCGTGGAGGTGCCCCACCCTCACCGAGCGCAGCAGCGACCCCTGCCGGGTCAGGAAGAGGGCGGCCCGCGACGCTCCGAGCTCGGCCGCCCACCGGGAGAGGAGCGACGCCAGCAGGTTCCGGACGGCGTCGCCCGACGCGACCTCCTCGGCGGTGGGAGGCGAGGCGACACCTGCGTCCTGCGCTTCGATGGCGTCCATGGGCGATCTCGGTCGGCCGGGCGCCCTCAGGGAACCGAAGGGCGCACCGCGCTTCTAATCGTCCAGACGCCGCCGGGGCTTGAGGATTACGGGGATCCCCAGACCGTCGAGCCGTGGCGCCGGGGCCCCACGTGACGCCGTGGGGCCCGGACCCGGGGCCCCACGGGTCAATGGACGATGACGACCGGGCAGCCGGCGTGCGCCGCCAGGTAGTTGCTCACCGACCCCAGCAGAAGGCCCTTGAACCCGCCCCGGCCCCGGGATCCGACCACCAGGAGCTCCGCCGCGCCGCTCAGCTCGGTCAGGACCGGGGCGGGAGCGCCGGCGATCGCCGCCCGGCGCCACTCGACGCCCGAGGAGGAGTCGAGGCCGGCCGCGGCGATCGTCTCCTCGATCACGTGCGCGGCCGCCAGCTCGAGCTCCTCACCCGAGATCGGAGGCTGGTACGGAGACGGCCCCAGCATGGGCGGGAAGGTCCAGCACGCGACGACCAGGAGCGGCTGCGAGCGGGTGCGAGCCTGCTCGACGGCCCACCGCAGGGCGCGGACCGACGGTTCGGATCCGTCGACCCCCACCAGGATCGTTCCTTCGGCCGAGATCGGCTGTTCAGTCATCGCACCAGAGTGGCAGACGAAGTATCGCATCGGCCCATCCACGGGCCGATGCCCGGCCGCCCGGTCGCCCGGCCGGCCGCCCTGGAGCTACGGGGTGACGAGGGAGCGGCGGCGGCGCGACCCCCGGCCCACGAGGCGGCGCCCCACGCCCAGCACGGGGTGGAAGTGGATCTCGCCCACGGCCAGGAGCAACCCACCCAGCATCGCCGCGTTCTTCAGGAAGTGGATCCGCTGCCCGGCGCGCTCGGGGCCCGGAGGGAGCTCCCAGAAGCGGTGCCCGGCGAGGGTGGTCGGGATCAGGCTGCCGGCGAGCACCGCGGCCGAGATCCGGGGCGCGATGCCGGCGCCGAACGTGAGGCCGGCGACGACCATCGCCGCGCCGTTGGCGCGCACCAGCGCCTCGCTGTCGACGGAGAGCCCGACGGCGTCGGAGAGCTGCGGCAGGATCGTGTCGGCCCGGTCGACCTTGGTCGACGGGTTGCGCAGCGCATCCCAGCCCCCGGCCACGAACATCCCCGCCATGAGGGGCCGCGCCAGCGGTGCCGTCCAGCTCACCGGGACCTCACGGGTACATCATGGCGCACCGGCGGGACCGGCCCGCCCATCGTCCGGGGTTCAGTTCGCCGACGGGTCGTCGGGGAAGTGGGCGAACACGGCCAGCCGGCCCTCCTGGCGGCGGAGCACCCGGCGCCAGAGCTGCTCGGCGTCGGGGGTGAGGACGTCGCCCGGGATGTCGGCGTCGACGACGAACCAGCCGCCGGCCTCGACCTCGCCGTCGAGCTGGCCCGGCGCCCAGCCCGCGTAGCCGCCGAAGATCCGGACACCGTCGAGGGCCGCGAAGCTGGCCGGTGGGCGCGACAGGTCGATGGTCGCCAACCCGCCGAACAGAGGCACCCGGCCGCCGGGCGCCGCCCCGCCGTCGGGGTCCGCCCCGGAAGCGGGGTCCGCTCCTGAGCCGGGCATCCCGGACGGCGTCCAGGCCAGCCCGATCACGGCGCCGTCGCCGACGGGCCCGCCGGCGAACACCTGGGCCGGCGGGTCGACGGCACCGGCCCAGTCGGGCAGGGCGTCGGCCACCGCGAGGGTGGACGGTCGGTTCAGCGTCACGCCGAGCGCGCCGTCGTCGCCGTGCTCGAGCACGAGCACGACCGTGCGGGCGAAGTTCGGATCGGCCAGGCCCGGGCTCGCCACGAGCAGCCGGCCGCGCATCGTGGCCACCGCTGCATCTTCGCAGCCGGCCGGCGGAGCCGGCGAACACCGCACGGGGGCCGACGCCGTCAGGCGTTCCGGTGACCGGCCTCCCGGCGGGCGGGCGCGGTCCGCTCCCCGGTAGCGTCGGCGGTCGTGACCCCGGCGCCCGATCCGTACCCGCCCGGCGACCACCTCCTCCGCGACCTCGGCCTGTGGATGTCGTGGCACGCCGGCCCGATCGTGCGCGGCGGGATCGCCCGGTCGGCGAACGTCACGAACCCGTCGGGCTCCGTGGTGGCCGGTGCGCTGTCGGTGCTCGTCGACCTCGTCGGCGGCGGGGCGGCGTTCGTGGCCAGCCGGCCGCACGGGATCGCGACCGCCGACATGGCCCTCCACCTGACGGGCCGGCGCGCTCGCGGGCCGATCGAGGCCGAGGCCCGAATCCTGCGGGCGGGCCGCAGCACCGTCGTGGCGCAGGCCGACGTCCGCAGCGGCGACGAGCTCCTCGCCCGGGCCGGGATGACGTTCATGGTCATGACCCGGCCCGACGACTCCGCCGGACCACGCCCCTTCGGCCCCGACGACGAACCGAGCCTCGCCGTCGACTTCGCCGGCCCCACCGGCCTGCCCGTCCCCTACCGCGAGGCGCTCGGCCTGGTCGCCGTCGACCATGCCCGCGGGGAGATGGAGATCGGGGTCGACGAGTACCTGCACAACTCGTTCGGCGCGCTGCAGGGCGGCGCGGTGGTGTCGCTCGTCGACGCCGCCGCGCAGGGCGCGCTCGCCGAGGCGTGCGGCGCCGCGGTGGAGTCGCTCGACCTGCACGTCACGTTCCTGGCCCTCGGCCGGGAGGGTCCGGTCCGGAGCCGGGCCTCGGTCCTCGCCGCGGGGCCGTCGTGGGGCGCGGCCCGGGTGGAGGTGCACGACACCGGCCGCGACGGCCGGCTCATGACCGTCGCCGACGTGACCGCGGGTCTCGTCACCGAGGTGGCCGGCGCCGCGGAGGTCGGCGCGTGAACCTCTTCACCGACCCTGAGAAGGGCCGAGCGGTGAGCCGGGCGCTCGGCCTCGACCTCCGGGAGGTCACGCCCGGAGGCACCGCCACCGAGGGGCCGGCCGCCGGCGCGCCCGGCTCGGCGACCGAGGAGCTGCCCACGTTGGTCGGCACCGCCGAGCTGCTCCCCCACCTGCGCGCCGCCCACGGCGGGATCCACGGCGGAGCGCTCCTGGCGCTGGCCGACAGCGCGGCCGGACCCGCCAACGGCCTGGCGGTGCTGCCCCGCTGGGTCGTCACCACCAACCTCACGATGCGGACCCTGCGGGCCACGCCCGTGGGCCCCCTCACGGTGACGGCCCGGGTGCTGCGCCGCGGCCGCCACGCCGCGGTCGCCGCCTTCGAGGTCCACGACGACGGGGCGCCCGGCCCGGGCGGCGACCGGGGCGGCGACCGGGGCGGCGACCGCGACGACCGGGCGACGTCGGCACCGGTGGCGCTCGGGCGGCTGACCTCGGCGGCGCTCGACCCGAAGGGCGGTCCACCACCGCTCGCCCGCCCGCTCCACATGTCCGCGCCTCCCGGCCCGTCGCCGGTCGCGTGGGAGGACCTGATCGGGATCCGGCACGACCCGGACGCGGTCCGCATGCCCGTCACCGACGACGTCCTCAACCCGTGGGGGATCGTCCACGGCGGGGCCACGGCCGCCCTCGTCGACGCCGCCGCCCGGCACGCCGCGGCCGGGGCCGGGGCCGGGGAAGCGGCCTTCACCGCCGACGTCGCCCTGTACTACCTCGCGCCGGGGCGGGTGGGGCCGTTGCGCGCCGCCACCTCGGTGCTCGGGCTCCGGCCCGACGGCTGGGTGGTCGACGTGCGGGTGAACGACGAGGGGGCCGGCGACCGGCCGGTCGCCTCGGCGGTGGTGACGGTACGGGAGGCCTGAGGCCGCCGCGCGGGGTGGGCACCGCCCGCGACCCCCGCGCCACCTCTCTCGTCTCTTCGTGCCGGCCGGGGTCGTCGCCCCGCCGGGCTCAGGAGAGCTTCGCCTCGAGCTTGTCGAGGGCCTTCTCCTCGGAGATGTCGAGGGCGAAGCTCAGCTCGGCGACGAGGATGGAACGGGCCTTGTCGAGCATCGACTTCTCGGCCGTCGACAGCCCCTTGGCCCGCTCGCGCAGGGCGAGGTTACGCACCACCTCGGCGACCTGGTAGACGTCGCCCGACTTCATCTTCTCCTGGTGGTTCTTGAAGCGCCGGCTCCAGTTGGCCGGCTCTCGCACGTCGCGCTTGGCCAGGAGCCCGAAGAGGTCCTCGACGTCGGAGCGGCTGATCGGCCAGCGCATGCCGACCTCCTCCGCCTTGTCGGCCGGCACCGAGAGCGTCATCTCGCCGTGGACCATCTCGAGGACCAGGCACTCGGCCTTCTCGCCCGCGACCTCGCGCGTCTCCTTGCGCTTGATGACCGCGACCCCGTGGTGCGGGTATACGACGCGATCTCCGACCTTGAACTTCGCCATTGCGCTCCCGTGCGCACGCCGTGTGCGCCGTAGTTGCCGTGTGTGCCGTACGCCTCGCGCGCCCGGCCCTGACCCCTGCCCGCGGCGGGGTCGACGCGGGATCCCCGAGCCCTGGACAGCCCTCCATTGTGCCAGGTCGACCCGTCCGGTCGCCCACCGTCGGGGGCGGGTGACGGGCCCGCCCGCGCTCAGTCGGCGTCGGCCAGGCGCCGGAGGGCGGCGCCCAGCACGGTGATCTCGTCGGCCGACAGCCGGCCGACGAAGTGCTCACGGACCCCCCGCACATGGACGGGCCAGGCCTCCTCGAGCACCCGCTCCCCCGCCGAGGTGAGCTCGGCGTACGAGCCACGGCGGTCCTCGGGGCAGCCCTGGCGGTCGACGAGCCCGTCGGCCTGGAGCCGGTCGACGAGGCGGGTCAGGCCGCTGCGGGAGAGCGACGCCTTACCGGCCAGCTCGTTCATCCGGAGCCTCCGGTCGGGCGCCTCCGACAGGTGCACCAGCACCTCGTAGCTGCTCAGCGACAGGCCCCGTTCGTCCTGGAGCTCCCGGTCGAGGGTCGCGGCGATCCGGGCGTGACCGGTCATGAACGACCTCCAGGCCCGCATCTGCGCCGCGGTCAGGGGTGCGCTCGCCACACCGTCATTGTCGCATATCGTTGCGCGCTCAAGCATCCCACGCCCCCGGCCGCCCCGGGGCCCGGCGCCGGGTGCGCGCGGCGTCTCCTACGATGACCCGCCGTGGAAGCCCTCGAGCTCTTCGGACTCGCCGCCACCGACCGGCCCGGGCGCTGGAGGCTCCCGGTGGTACCGGAGATCTGCTCGGGCCTGGGCACCCTCTTCGGCGGCGCGGGACTCGGGGCCTGCATCGAGGCCCTCGAGCACGACACCGGGCGGCCCGTCGTGTGGGCCACGGGCCAGTTCCTCTCCTTCGCGCGGCCACCGTCGGTCCTCGACGTCGAGGTGACGGAGGTGGTCCGCGGCCACCACGTGTCGCAGGCGCGGGCGGTGGCCCGCCTCGACGGTGAGGAGATCCTCACCGTCAACGCGGCGCTCGGCACCCGGCCGTCGCCGTTCGAGGGGTCGTGGTCCCTGCGCCCGGAGGTGCCTCCGCCCGGCGACTGCCCGCCCCGCCAGCTCAGCCACGGCCTGCGGCCGTCGATCGCCGACCGCCTCGACGTGAGGGTGGCGAACGGCCGCGGGCCCGACGACCTCCCCGGTCCCCCCGGCGACGGCCGCAGCGCGCTGTGGGTCCGCCTGCCCGTCGACGTGTCGGCGGCCGGCCTGGCCATCGTGGGCGACTACGTCCCGTTCGGCATCAGCCAGGCCCTGGGGCAGCGAGCCGGCGGCAACAGCCTCGACAACACGCTCCGGGTGGCCCACCGGGCACCGACCGAGTGGATCCTCGCCGACATCCGGGTCCACGCGGTGGCCGACGGCTTCGGGCACGGCCTGGTCCACCTGTGGAGCGAGGACGGCGTGCTCCTGGGCAGCGCGAGCCAGTCGACGATCGTGCGACGCTGGCGCGACCAGCCGGTCCCGCCCGGCGACGGGACCACGTCCGGCACCGACCACGGGACCGCAGGCGAGGAGGACGCGGCATGACCGAGCGGCGTTGGGGCATCACCATCCCCCTGGCGGGCGTGCCGTTGCACGCGCACCGCGACTGGTTCGCCCGGTTGGCCGGCGAGGGCTACACCGACGTCTGGTCGTCGGAGACCAACGCCCACGACGCCTTCACCCCGCTGGCGATGGCCGCGGCGTGGGAGCCGTCGCTGCGCCTGGGGGTCGCGGTGGTGCCCGTGTACACGCGCGGGCCGGCCCTCCTCGCCCAGTCCGTCGCCGCCCTAGCCGACGCCGCTCCCGGGCGGGTCGCCGTCGGCCTCGGTGCCTCCTCCCCCGCCATCGTGGAGCGCTGGAACGGCCTCGAGTTCGACCGTCCGTACCAGCGGGTCCGCGACACCCTGCGGTTCCTGCGCACGGCGCTGACCGGCGAGAAGGTCACCCACGACTACGAGACGTTCTCGGTGCGCGGCTTCCGCCTCGGCGTGCGTCCCCCGGAGCCGCCGGCCCTGCTGCTCGGCGCCCTGCGGTCGGGGATGCTCCGCCTGGCGGGATCCGAGGCCGACGGGGCGGTGGTCAACTGGCTCTCCCCCGACGACGTGCGCACCGTCGTGCCCCACGTGGGCGAGGGCCGGGAGATCGCGGTGCGGCTGTTCGTGATCCCCACGGCCGACGCCGAGGCCGCCCGGGGCCTCGGGCGACGCATGATCGCCGAGTACCTGAACGTCCCCGTCTACGCCGCGTTCCACGAGTGGCTGGGTCGGGGCGAGCTCCTCACGCCGATGTGGGAGGCGTGGCGCAGCGGCGACCGGGCCGGCGCGCTCGAGGCCGTCCCCGACGACGTCGTCGACGACCTGGTCATCCACGGCTCCCCCGAGGCGTGCCGCGAGCGAGTCGAGGCCTACGTGGAGGCGGGGATCACCACCCCCATGCCCATGGTGATCGCTCCCCCCGACCAGCTTCCCGAGGTCATCCACGCCCTCGGCCCCGGAGCCCCCTGACCCCATCCGCAACATGTTGCGA
>JADLDD010000046.1 GCA_020846855.1 Acidimicrobiia bacterium
CCGGCTGGCGGCGTCGAGCGCCACCCCGCAGCCCGTGATGCCGCCGCCCACCACGACCACGTCGAAGCGCTCACGGCTCAGCCGCGCCAGGTTCTCGGAGCGGTCGAACGGAACCGTACCCACGCCCTGACCCTACCCGCCGGTGGCGACCCGGCTCCCGGCCGGAGATCCGGTCAGCGTCCCGGAACGAGGCGGGCCCGGACCTCGGTCACGCGGTACGGGAGGCCGGTCACCACCGACGTGGTGCCCAAGGGCCGCCCGTCGAGCGCGATGCCCCACGCGGGGGCCGCCACGGCGAACGTGCCCGTCCAGCGGACGGCCAGCGACAGGGCGTAGTCGCCTCGGCGCTCGAACCGGATCCGGGTGGGGGAGGACGCGGTGGGCGGTCCCTCGGTGGCGTGGGTCGCGCCGTCGGGGGTGGTGAAGACCCAGCCGACCGGGCGGGCCCGGGCGGTGATCCGATAGCCGCGCAGCTCGGCGTCGACGTCGACCGGGGCCGCCGGTTCGCTCCACAGGCGGGTCTCGAGGCCGGTGATCCCGGGGAACCCGGCGGTGCCCGGCGGGTCGGCGTGGACGACGGGGAGGGGCAGGCGGGCCAGGCCCCACACCTCCACCGCGGACGGCGGCGCGGGCGGGGTGCGGGGCTCGCCCGGGCGCACGCAGCGGGCGATGAACGTCATCACCGGGGTGCCGTCGGGGTAGGCGGCGACGGCGTAGCCGTAGTCGCCGATCGGGGTGGCCCCGGGAGCCAGGTCGGCCAGCCGGTCGAGCTCGGAGGTGGGGAAGAGGTAGGTGGGCGTGGGTCGCTCCCCGATCCCCCCGGTGAACGTGGCGAGGAAGCGCTCCACCCGCGTGTCTCCCCCCGTGTACTCGACGCACGTGGACCCGTACCCCAGCCACGACCACGTGAAGGTGGGCTCCTCGGACGGGGCCGACGGGTCGCGCCCCGGCCCGGGCCCGCCGCCGCCTCCCGCCGGCGGCAGGATCGCGGAGCCGTGGCAGACCAGGTCGGCCCCGATGAAGGCGCAGCCGCCGGCGTCGCGGGGCGCCACCCCGGCCCGGGCGGAGGGTGTGGCGACCAGCGCCGAGGCGGGCACGACGACCGCCACCGCCGCCGCCACCGCCGCGGAGGCCACGCCGACCGCGGTCGTCGCGGCCCGCCGGATGCGACGGGGCGGACTCATCGCGGGCTCCGCGTGCACGACATCCGCCACTCCATGCTCACCGGGTCGCGGGTGAGGGCGTAGACCTCGGTACGCGACGGTGAGGCGCCGAGGTCCTCGGCCACCCGGCCGCCGTCGGTCCACAGGCGCGCGCCGGTGATCCGGCCCCGGACCACGAGGAGGGCGTGGTGCGGGTCCGGGCGGTCGGCGAGCCGCACCGACTCCAGGTCCCGGTGGAGCTCGGCTCGCCGGCGGTGCGTCCGAAGGTACCGGTGGGTCTCCTGCTGCTCGGCGAGGCACGGCGAGTCGGCGGCGATCCACCGCCGGGGCCGGGCCGGGTCGGGCCGGCCGAGGGCCCAGTCCTGGTCGGCGAGCATCGAGCGGATCACGGCGTCGAGGTCGTCGCCGGTGGTCAGGAGCCGGGGAGGCGGGGCCGGAACGGTCGTGCCGGCCCGGGCCGGGGCGTGGTGCGCGTCGCCGGCGACGGCCGGCCCCGAGGAGCCGGAGGCGCGTGCCGCGGCGGGTGCCGGCGCACCGGCCGCCCCCGGACCGGGGCCGCTCCCTCCGCAGCCCACGAGCACGAGGCCCGGTGCCAGGAGCAGCGGCCCCAGGGTCAGGGCCGCCGTGCGCCGTGGGGTCCGCCAGGAGGGTGAGCCCCGGCGTGGAGGCGCGACGCCCCGGATCCTGCCCCGCCGTCCTTGGCGCATGACGGACGATGCTACGCGGGTGGTACGGCTATGCCCAAAACGTACGTCGTGCGCCGAACGGTCGGAGCGCGGCGACGGCCCGCTCGACCCGCGACGGGTCGCTAGGCGACCGTGCCCTCCGTCCCGGCGTCGGTGACCACGGGCTTGCCGGCCGCCTGCCAGTCGAGCAGGCCGCCGGCGACGTTGACGGCGCTGAAGCCCCAGTCCTGGAGCTTGACCACGGCGTCGGCCGACCGGTGTCCCGAGCGGCAGATGACGGCGATCGTGCGGTTCATCGGGAGACGGAACCGCATGGCCTCGAGGTCGCGCAGCGGGCAGAACCAGGAGTCGGGGGCGTGCCCGGCCTCCCACTCATGGGGCTCCCGCACGTCGAGGAGCACGTACTCGTCGGGCAGGGTGCCGCCCGCGGCCGTGCTCGGAACCCGGCGCCGGTTGTGCATGGGGCTCACCGGGCGTCCTTCGCCGCCGGCGCCCGGCGGGCCGTCCGCCCCCGCGGCGTGGTGGCCTTCGCCGCCGGGCCGCCGCCCGTGCCCGGTGCGGCCTTCTTCTTGGCCGCGGCCTTCTTCGCCGGGGCGCGTGTCGCCGACCCCCCGGCCCCGGCCTGCTCTCGTGTCGCCGCCTTCCGGGCCGCCGTCTTCGCGGCGGCGGTCGTCGCGGCGGCGGACTTCCTCGCGGGGGCCTTCTTGGCCGGCGCCTTCGAGGAGACGGTCTTCTTGGCCGGGGCCTTCTTCGCGGTGGTGGTCTTCGCGGTGGTGGTCTTCGCGGTGGCGGTCTTCGCGGTGGTGGTCTTGCGGGCCGCGGTCTTCTTGGCCGCGGCCCTCTTCGCCGGCACCTTCTCGGTCGGCGCCTGCTTGGTCGGCGCCTTCTTCGGCCGGTCGGGGGCGGCCGCCTTGGCGGCCGCCTTGCGCGCGGTCCCGCGGGCCTTTCGCCCGGCTCGCTCGCTGGCGTCGGCCTCGGCCTCCACCGTCTCCTCAGAGGCGGCGCCGGCGATCTTCTCGAAGCCCGGCACCGCGAGCTCGATGCCCCGGCGGGGGGCGTCGATCGCCTGCACCACGAAGCTGCGGGTGGAGCCCTTCGAGAGCACCTCCCGCGCGCTGTTCGGCGGCGGATCGCCCATGGCCGAGAGCGGCACGTAGCAGCGGACCCCGTCGACCTCCACGAACGCGCCGTGCGACGCGAACTCCGTGACCTTCCCGTCGACGGGCATCCCCGGCCGGTGGTCGATCACGAACCGGAGGAACGATGCCGGCTCGTTCACGGCGACGGGCGGTGGGCCGGAGGGGCGTCGCCTCCGGGTGCGGCCGGAGCGGGGCGTGCTGCCCTCGATGGCGGAGCGGGTGGCCTCGGCGATGGCCGTGGTGACCCGCCGGGGGGTCGGCTCCCGCTTCTCCTTCTCCGCCTCCCGGACGGCCTTGCGGCTCCGGGCGCCCCGCACGGGGCTGCGGAGCGAGAAGATCCATCCCACGCCGGGCACGGGCTTGCCGCCTATGAGGCGGCCGACCTGGAACAGCCAGTCGTACTGGCCGTGGAACTCCTGGAACGAGTCGTTCGACACCACGGTGGCACCGGTCCGGTCGGCGATCTGGAGCAGGAAGCCGTCGCCGCGGCCGATGGCCCCGGCGGGTGGCGACACGAGCTCGCCCCCGACCTCGGCCCGGTGGAAGGCGGGCAGCTCCGACTCGTCGATGCGGTGCTCGAACGACGCGTCGACGACCAGCGTGACCGTCGCGTCCGGGTGCTCCGAACGGAAGGCGGCCAGGGCCTCGTTGAGCTGAGCGAAGCTCGGGCTGGTCCGCCCCTCGGTCGCGATGTTCGATCCGTCGATCACGAAGTGCTGGTCGGGCACGTGTGCTACCTCTCGTCGAGTTCGGCCGCCAGGGCCCGGAGCCGGTTGTAGTCGGCCTTGCCGGCGGCCGAGCGCCCGAGGCTGTCGACGTACAGCATCCGGCGCGGGACCTTGTAGCCCGCCAGCCGCTCGCGGCACCATCGCCGCAGCGCTTCCTCTCCGGGCTCGGGATCCCCGTGGGCCCCACCGGCACCGCGGACCCCGCCGGTCTCACGGGGTTGTACCAGCGCGACGACCTTCTCGCCGAAGCGGTCGTCGGGGATCCCGACGACGAGGCAGTCGAACACGCCCGGGTGGCTGCGCAGCGCCAGCTCCACCTCCTCGGGGTACACCTTCTCACCGCCCGTGTTGATGCACGCCGAGCCGCGGCCCAGCAGGCGGATCGAGCCGTCGGCCTCCACGGTGGCGTGGTCGCCGGGCACGGAGTAGCGCACTCCGCCGACGGTACGGAACGTGGCCGCGGTCGTCTCCGGGTCGCCGTGGTAGCCGAGCGGGATGCGCCCGCTCACCGCGACCAGGCCGACCTCCCCCGACCCGGGCGCGACGTCGCGCCCGTCGTCGGTGAGGACCCGGACCCGCTCGCCCACCGCGAA